>JAIUYC010000150.1 GCA_020216575.1 Coleofasciculus sp. S288
ATAAGCGGACTCCGGAGACGGGGAGAGGGTTTGACAGCTTTGTTCTAAGTAATGAAATGTGCGATTTCAATGTACGTTAGCTTATCAAGTTGCGTTCATCAATTTAGCTGATTCGCCAATAAGCCCCAAGCCAAATCTAGCTTGGCACAAGAAAGAGATCGCCCTCAAATCTGGACAAATCCAGTGAGAGGGCGTTTTCATTGGTGGCTAGTACAAGCTGGTAGAAATAACCCACCAGTAAAAATTCTCCCCCAGCTCCCCCAGCCTCCCCTGCTCTCGTAACTGGTGGAAAACTGCTGCTGAACTGGTCTAGCGCCTCAGCTCCAGGGTTGCCAAATGACGGATTCCCTAACAATTCTTGTTTTTTTCTAAAATTTGATGCAATATCTAAAGTTATGTTTCTTCCCCCACTTGGGTGAAGCGTAAAACCTATCGCCTGCTGTAGGCTAAGTGCATCGCGACACAAGTCTGTTTTTGGTGTCGAAGACGTGAGAATTTTCAGAACACCACAACACCCTCAAGTGTCTTAGCTGCTTACCCCGACTTTGCCTTGATATGTGAAACCAAGAGGAATTTGCAATGAGCCCAATCCGTGAAATTGTTCAGCAAGCCATAATGACTGGTTATCTGACGGTGGAAGCAGAAAACCAATTGCGCCAGCTTTTATCGATGAAGTATGACTGGGAAGACTTTAGAGCGTTCATCCGATTGCAACAAGAGGCAATGGAAGGTCGGGTAAGACAAGAATCTCGTGAACTAATAATATCTCAGTATCTTGAGTGCAGGGACTTGAGCCCAGACATGGCGATCGCCTCTTAGAATTGAGGACAAGCCTTGCATCGCAAACCTAAAAATGGACGTGGAGAGAGTGTAAGACCGAGTGGGAACACCTAGATTAAGAGTCGTAGGGCAGGTTTCACCTAGATATCTGCTTCCCACAGCTCAATCCAATAAACCTGCCCGTACTCCAATCATTTGAGAACCGCTATAGTGCGATGTTTGCGAGCGCATTCAGGTATTCCTCTGGGGATAGTAGCATCTGACGAGTATTAACGACTCCTATGAACCCCGAAGCTTGGCAATGCCGCGATCGCTTCCTAGAACTCCACTCGCCCTGGCTTACCCTAATCGGCGAGCATCTTAAAGATTCACAGGGACAGCTTCTACAGTACTGGCGGGTTGAGAAAGCTGACTCTGCGATTATCCTGCCGATTCAAAACCAGCAGTTAATTTTACCCCCTCCAACTTACCGCCCTGGAGTAGGTGAACTCACTCTAGATTTTCCTGGCGGACGGGTTCCCTCAGCAGAGCAACCTCTTGCCGCCGCACTAGCCATCCTTCAGCGAGAGTTGGGTGTTCCAGAGGAGGCAATCGTCCGTCTCGTAGCTCTTAACAGCGAAGGTTGGGCAGTCAATAGTTCTTTCTCCAATCAAAAGCTTTACGGGTTTGTAGCGGAGTTGCACTCTACAGCCAAGGTTCCCTCAGACTTGCTTGGAGCCACCTATCCTACTACTAAGGTAGGTATTCAATCTTTAGTTGATTCGCTAACCTGTTTGCAGTGTCGAGCTGTACTGTTGCAGTGGTGGTTGCTCAAATCCTAAAGTTAATTGAATAACATCTAATTAATAGTCTTATTTTTGAACAAAATTCGCCCGCATTCCCCCATCCCCGCTTAGCAGGTGGGGGTTAGGGACTCGCGTCAACATAAAATACCAGCCAGACCATCTATATCAACAAAAAATCCAAAAACTGATTGATACATTATTAAACTGCGAGTCCCTTTGTTTTTCTCCTTGAAGAATAGCGATTGATTGTGTCGTGACTAAAAACTTGCAGATGTTCAGCTACATTAGTCAACGTGTAATTCGTCTGAGAGCTGAGCAAGTATTGACAGTAATTTAGTGAGAGTCAAGGAGACCTGACATTAAATTTCTACCTCGACTTGAGATTATCATAATTAGGCATAATCAGTTTATCTTTGCCAAGCTAGGGAATGTCAGACTTTCTATCACTATATTTAGCTTGCTTGCCCAAGTCCTGTTATATTCACTGTTTGAACTTTTATCAGCCTTGGGATAGATTACAATTAGGGCTTTGTGTATATTTCACAACTCTCCGCGTCTCTCTGCTCCTTCCCAATCGATAAGATGCTTGATTTTCAAATCCTTAACAGTGAGCGGATTATTCATCTGACTGAAGTGTCTGCCACTAATTTTCCTATTTCCAGTCACTACAAGTATAAGTGCCGAGTGCAGATTGCATCTTCAGGAGATGCAATCTTGTTGGAACGAGATTTGTTTGCTCGGATGCAGCCAAGTTGGTTGCTGGAGCTGAAAAACAAGGGGGATTGCACGATCGCAATCACGTTTTGCTGTCGAGAGGGAGATATTACGCATCCCTGGCAGGATGTTGGAACCGTAACCTTCAACACCCACGAGTACCTGAACGACGATCCCAAAGGGAACGGCAAAGCCGTACGCAATGCCGACCTAGAGTTTCCCATCACGACTTGGGAACAAGCACCGCAGCTCAAGCTGAAAGTACGCTTGACCGAAAGTACCAGTGAAGGTGGTAGCAGCGCGGTGACAGTGTTCAGCAAGCAGAATGGCTCTCGTCGCCGGACTCAAGGTACAGCAGAACCAGTAGAGGTGGAGCTGCCTGAACCCACACCACTGACGCCGCAGGACGAAGTGATCATCAAGGATGTTTGGAACAAGCTGCGGGCGTGGAAAGAATTGCAGATGGAGAAATTCCTCAAGCGGATGCTGTTGGAAGAGCCAGAGCTTGAGTATCTATTTGGGGAAGCGATCGACAGCGCTAGCGACTTTTTCTATGAGTTATTTGACTGTGCCATCCACCAGCTTCAACCAGAAACGCAAGTGATTGTGGGCGAACCTTTAATGGGAGTGCCACCGGAAAAAGGGGATGGATTTGAGACGATTGAAGACTATGGCAGGTTATTTGCGGATGTGGGGATGCGTCTTGAGCATTGGGTGAAGGCGCGGCAAGTGTGGATGTGGATGCTGCCCTCAATTCCGTATTTGGAAGACTACGATCGCGAGGATTTGCAAAAAGGCGCAAACTCTGCCCTCTACAAGTTCTTCAATACCCATGTAATTCTGCCTATGGCGGAAGCACTCCAGCGATATGAAAACGCTTTGCCGCCGGAAATGCTGCAACAAATGGCAGATTGCTGGGAAGTGTTTAGCCAAAACAAGCAGCAGATGGGGCTTGAGTTCTACCAAATATTGTTTGAAAAATATCCATTTGTCTTACCCATTTTTGGACGGGCAGATATGGATTATCTCTCGCTGCACCTGTTTCAGGCAGTGGAATTTTTGGTGCGCTGTCTACGGAGTGGCAGCAGTGAGGAGATGCTGCAAGAGCTACGGTTTTTGGGACAGGTTCACAGCTTTGCACAAGTGCCTTCCTGCGCCTATCCTGCCATCTCTGACTCAATGTTTGTTCTGTTTGAGAAATATCTGCCCAACTTCACCCCAGAACTGCGGCAGGCGTGGCAGATTCTGTTCGATCGCGTGGTCAACGTGATCAAGCTACCCATGCTCAACCAGGAGCGATTGCTCAAGAAAGCCAAGCAGTTCCTCGATCTGATTTCTGGTGAACAAGCCTGGGAACCGGAGGACAAAGAGCGGCGCTGGAAAGAAATTCGCGAGGAAGTGAAAGCGACTGGAACCTATACCCATACTTATGAAGAACTGGCATACGGGGCGCAGGTGGCGTGGCGTAATGCCTCCAAGTGCGTCGGACGGATTGCCTGGAACAACATGATGATACGCGATCGCCGTCATGTCACTGAGCCAGATGAAATGTTCCGGGAGTGCCAGGAACACGTTCAGTTTGCGACAAATGGCGGCAATTTGCAGATTACCATGACCGTCTTTCGTCCCAAACTCCCCAAAGAGCGCTGGGGTCTACGCTTCTGGAATTCCCAACTCTACCGCTATGCTGCCTACAAACAACCTGATGGCAGCGTTCTAGGCGATCCAGCTAACCTGGCATTGACCAACGCCATCATCAAATTTGGCTGGCAACCGCCCGAACCACGTAGCGCCTATGATATTTTGCCGCTGGTGATTGAGGTTCCCGGTCAGGAGCCAAAGATGTATCACTGGCGGCCCGAAGAAGTGCTGGAAGTGCATATTGAACATCCCACCATTCCAGAGTTTAAAGACATCGGGATGCGTTGGTACGCCATTCCTGCCATTAGTAACTTCTCCGTTCACATTGGTGGCATCCATTACGGCTGTATCCCCTTCAACGGCTGGTACATGGATACCGAAATCATGCGAGATTTCCTGGATGAGTACCGCTACAACAAGATGGAGGAGATTGCTAAAGTCCTGAAGCTAGACACTAGCTCTGAGCAAACCCTGTGGCGCGATCGCGTGGCGCTAGAACTCAACATTGCCATCCTGCATTCCTTCCAGAAAACAAAGGTGACGATGGTCGATCACCAAACTGCGTCTCGCCAGTTTTTAACCCACGATTTGCGCGAGAAGAAAGCCGGACGCGAATGCCCTGGCGACTATGGCTGGGTAGTTCCCGCCGCAGGCGGCAGTGCTTGCCCGGTGTGGCATCACCAGATGCGGGATTTTTACCTGGAACCTGCCTATCATCATGCCGCCGATCGCTGGGATGTGGAAGATGGTATTGATTTAGAGCAATTCACTGCGGCAAGGGATGAAGACGGTGATAAGCGCGATCGCATTCTGATTCTCTATGCCTCTGAAACAGGAACCGCCGAAGGGTTTGCCCGCAAAGCCGCCCGTCAGTTGCAGCAATTCCGTCCGAAGGTCATGGCGCTGGATGAATATATGGTTGATTCCCTCGCCTCGGAAAAGCTGTTATTGGTTGTCACATCAACCTTCGGCAATGGCGAAATGCCAAGTAACGGCAAGCGCTTTCTGCAATGGGTGAAACAACAGCCTGCGGGAGCGCTCGACGGCTTAAACTACTCCGTGTTGGGGATTGGTAGCACGGTGTATGAAAAATTCTGCGCGGCTGGCATGGCGGTCGATAAAGCCTTGGCGAAAGCAGGAGCGAACTGTGCTGTACCCCTCCATAAAGGTGATGAAATTAAAGGTCAGGCGGATACCTTTAAGCAGTGGTTAGGCTTAATTTCCCGTGTACTCGGTGCAGACGAAACAGCAGGTAACGCGACCCATTCTACTGCTCCTAAACTTACCGTTACTGTCCTAAATGAAGCAGAAGCGGCAACCATTGCACCTGTGCAAGTCAGTGGTGATCGCGGCGTTGAAGTTCCCATTCTTGCCAACGATGAACTGCTCAAAGAAGTCATCCCTGGTAGCCGTTCTACTCGCTATATTGTCTTTGATATTGCTGGAACCGATTTGCAGTATGAAACAGGGGATCATGTGGCGGTTCATCCCTGCAATCCATCAGAACTGGTGAACCGCCTCTGCGATCGCATCGGTGTGACGGCGAATATGTATTTTACGGCGAACTACGTCAATCCAGACGGCACAACCACCGACGATCAGCCCCCGGTTGCGGTTCCGACTACCGTAGGTCAACTGCTCTGTGAAGAATTGGATCTGTCATTACGGGAACCCTTCAACGATCTGCTGGCTTATCTGTATTCATCCGCCCAGAATCCCCAAGATAAACAACGCCTGGAAGTCTGGCTAGAGATTCTGCGGCAGGGTGATGACAATCCCGATGCCATGACGCTCAAGAAAACTATCTCTGATAATTTCATGAGCGTTGCCGATTTGTTTGATGAATTTCCTTCGGCAACGATTACGCTGGAAGCGCTGTTAGAATTGCTGCCCAAGCAAAAGCCGCGCCTCTATTCCATCTCGTCCTGTCCGTTGCTGCATCCTGACAAAATTCAAGTGACAATCGGCGTGCTGCAAATTACTACTGATGCTGGTAAAGTGCGTCAGGGGTTGTGTTCCAACTATCTAGCCGGACTACAACCTGGCTCAAACGTTCGCATTGGGGTTCGCACCTCTGGCTTCCGTCCCCCTGCCGATCCGCAAGCACCGATGTTAATGGTCGGTCCCGGTACAGGCGTATCGCCACTCATTGCCTTCCTGCAATACCGGGAAGCGTTACAGAAACAGGGTACGACCTTAGGCGAGGCGTGTCTGTATTTTGGCTGTCGCAATCACAGTGATTTTCTGTATGGCGAACAACTGGCATCCTGGCAAAATCAGGGCGTGTTGACCGATTTGCAAGTGGCTTTCTCCCGTCTCACCGACAAGAAAGTCTACGTGCAAGGCTTAATGCACGAAAACGCGCAAGCCTTGTGGCAGTTACTCAGCCATCCGCAATGTCATTACTACGTCTGTGGTGATGCCAAGATGGCAGATGACGTGTTTGAGGTGTTTATGGCGATCGCCAAAACCGAGGGTAAACTCTCTCACATTGAAGTCGTCGAATTTTTCGACAAGATGAAGCAAGAAAAACGCTTTCATAGCGATGTGTGGGGTATACAGTTAAACTTCAAACAAGCCATCCAACAGGTGCAAAAAGATAACTACTCTAAAGCTGAAAAGTGGCTGGAGCGGGTGAAACAGCCTACCGAGAAATTATCGGCTGAGAAAAGCCAACCAGTCGTGGTTTAATCAAGCAAATTGCAACATGGAGAGTATGAACAGCACAAGCATGAAAAATTTAGAACAAGCTCATGAACAGTAGAATCCTCCATTGTTCTTTCGTGGGGAGAATCTTCATCCTTCTGCTTGTTGCTGTGACCGTGTTGCTGCCTGCTTGTAGTGGAGGATCGGCAGGCTCTGACCAGCAAACGCTCACGGTCTGGTCGTCTTATGCGAATCAAGACATGGAGATTCTCATTAAGAACTATCAGACCGTTCGCCCGAATGTGGAAGTGATTCATACCACCGAAGGGCTGCTCAATTACTTCTCCTTTCTGAAAGAGCGAATGACTCAAGGGCTAGGACCCGATCTAGCGATCGTGCCTGATCAGGTGCTGCCCTCCCTAGTTGAAGCTGGAATTATTGAAGATTTAGAAAAATATAGTCTGGATACCTCCAACTTTTATTCCAAAGCCCTGGTGTCGTTGCGAACAGAAAACAAACACTTATACGGTGTGCCATTTGGCTTTCAAACAATGGCACTTTGCTATAACCATGACCAGACGACCAATCCACCAACAACGTTAGAAGCGGTGTTAAATCAAGCCAATCAGGGTAAGGGGATTGCCATTGACCCTAGCTTTTTGAATAGTGTTTGGGGAGTTGGTGCAATGGGCGGTACATTCTTTAATTCTATTGACCAATTTACGATCGAGGAATATTCGTTGAGCCGTTGGCTTTCTTGGCTCAAGAATGCTCAGCAAGCTCCAAATATTTATATAGATAACCGTCGCGACGTTTTATTTGACCTGTTTGCAACGGGTAAAGTTGCGTATTTTCCTTGCTGGACGTTTGAGCTATCAGCGTTACAGAAAAAAATGGGCAATCAATTGAGCGTTGCCTTATTACCTGGTCACTTGAATAGTGCCTCTCCAGCCTTAGTAACGGATGCCTTGGTGCTGAATGTTCATGCATCGGCTGCCCAAAAAATGTTGGCGCTCGACTTTGCGGAGTTTGTGACTCGTCGAGAACAGCAGTTGGCATTCCAATCTGCTCAAGATGCGATCGTCATTCCAATCAATCCCAAAGTATTGGTTGATCGACGGCTCTTGCCGATTCGACGGAGCTT
>JAIUYC010000151.1 GCA_020216575.1 Coleofasciculus sp. S288
AACTACTAACCACTAACCACTAACCACTAGCCACTAACCACTAACCACTAAGCACTAACCACTAACCACTAACCACTAACCACTGACAACTAACCACTAACCACTGACCGCTGACTAATGAGTAGATACACCTTAGGGAGTGCGTTTGAATGTTCGGGCGTCGGACTTCATAGCGGTGTCCAGACAACGGTGCGGGTAATGCCAGCAGCGGCTGGAGAGGGACGGTATTTTATAAGGGTTGACCTGCCTGGAACTCCTGTTATCCCAGCGCGAGTGGACGCTGTTTCTGGGACAACTCTTTCCACGGAACTCGAAGCCCCTACAGGGAACTGTACGGGTGAAAGCCATGACGTTTCTGCCACGGGAGATGTCCGCGTGCGAACAGTAGAACACCTATTGGCAGCGCTGGCTGGTAGTGGTGTGGATGATGCGCGAATTGAGATTAATGGTCTGGAAGTGCCGCTTTTAGACGGTTCAGCACAACATTGGGTGGAAGCGATCGCTAATGTGGGCATTGTTGCTGGAGAAGGGCAGTTTGGGAATAGAGCGGCAGGGGAGGATGTTATCACTCGCATAGAGGTCGAAGACACTTCCTCTGCTGTGAAATTACAGGAACCAATTTGGGTATATCAAGGGGATGCGTTTGTTGCTGCCCTGCCAGCACCCACAACGCGATTTACCTATGGGATTGACTTTGATGTCCCCGCCATTGGAAATCAATGGCATAGCTGGACTCCCAGCCAAGAGAGTTTTGTGGATGCGATCGCTCCTGCCCGGACGTTTGGGCTAGTTCACCAAATTGACCAGTTGCGACAAGCCGGCTTAATTAAAGGGGGTAGCTTGGAAAATGCCCTGGTTTGTGGTAAACAAGGATGGCTTAATCCTCCCTTAAGATTTTCAAATGAACCAGTGCGTCATAAACTTTTAGATTTAGTAGGGGATTTAAGTTTATTGGGAAACTTTCCTGTAGCTCACTTCCTCGCCTACAAAGCCAGTCACAATTTGCATATCCAACTTGCCAAGAAGCTGGCTCAGCAAGTAGGTGGAAGGTTAGACAGTTGAAGGTTGGAAGGTTGGAGCGTTAAAAGGTTGGAACGTTGGAAAAACCTGCTGACCCAACCCCCTGAAATCCTGCAATCTCGCTAAGCTGAACGCCTACTAGCCTGCTACCTGCAATCCTCTATTCGCAAGCTCATGTCCATATTGACCGACCTTAACACTCATGATGATTCCACAGAACTCGCTAACGAGCCAGGCAACCAGTTATCTAACAAATCGGTTTTCACCCTTGAAGACATTCACAAACTACTACCCCATCGCTATCCGTTCTCACTGGTTGATCGAATCATTGAATATGTTCCAGGACAACGAGCCGTTGGACTCAAAAACGTCACATATAATGAGCCGTATTTTCAAGGACATTTTCCCGGACGTCCCTTGATGCCTGGGGTGATGATTGTGGAAGCAATGGCTCAGGTTGGTGGCATTGTCTTGACCCAGCTACCTGACAGTCCAGGTGGATTATTTGTCTTTGCTGGTATTGACGAAGTGCGCTTCCGGCGTCCCGTAGTTCCGGGCGACCAACTGATAATGACAGCGGAACTGTTGTCCGTCAAGCGCCGTCGTTTTGGCAAGATGCAGGTACGTGCGGTCGTTGATGGTCAGCGAGTCGCTGAAGGCAAATTGATGTTTTCTCTCGTTGAGTGACATCTTCCCACACCAAATCAAAAATTATGGTGTGGGCTTCCTACCGTGCGCTAACGCGCCCCGCTTCGCTAATACGATGGACATTCCTGTTAAAAATGGCTGGCTATTGGTCAACGGCTTGAAACTTAGAAGGTTGAATGTTCCCGTACTGCACAGCAGAACCCGAAAGGTGGCCTCAGGTAGGAATTCCCAAAGGGAAGGTTAGCAAAATAACGGCGACTGTAACCTGTAACCTGTAACCTGTAATCTGCAACCTGCAACCTTTCGTCAGACTCAAGACTCAGGACTAGACAATTGGCAACACTGATTCATCCCACTGCTGTTATCCACCCTGGTGCTGAACTCCACCCAACGGTTCAGATTGGTCCCTATGCGGTAATTGGGGATAATGTGAAGGTTGGTTCAGAAACGATTATCGGTGCTCATGTGGTGCTCGAAGGTCCAACAGAGATTGGAGCCAGAAATCGCATCTTTCCTGGAGCGGCAATTGGCTTGGAACCCCAAGACCTAAAGTATAATGGCGCTCCTAGCTGGGTCACAATTGGCGATGACAATCTGATTCGCGAGTACGTTACCATTAACCGAGCAACGGGGGCGGGTCAAGCAACGCTGATTGGAAATGGCAATTTGCTTATGGCATACGTTCATGTCGCTCACAACTGCGCGATCGCAAACTCGGTTGTGATTGCCAACGGAGTAGCGCTGGCAGGCCACGTTCACATCGAGTCAAGAGCAACAATTGGCGGAGTTTTGGGAATTCATCAGTTTGTCCACATTGGGCGTCTAGCGATGGTGGGTGGAATGAGTCGCATTGATCGCGATGTACCCCCCTATATGCTAGTGGAGGGAAATCCGGCTCGGGTGCGATCGCTAAATTTGGTTGGACTCAAACGTGCTGGGATAACAACGGAGCAGATGAGCCAGCTCAAAAAAGCCTTCCGGACTCTCTATCGCTCCGGACACACGTTGAGCCAAGCCCTAGAAAATCTAGAGCTGTTACCAGAGAGCGAACACTTGCAGCACCTGCGCCGTTTTTTGCAGCTATCCCAAATGGAAGGACGCCGGGGTTTAATTCCCAGTCGTCGCCTCAAGCGGGAGGAGTGAGTTATTCGATTTTGGATTTGCGATTTTGGATTTTGGATTTACCTCATAAGCTGCCAGAGCATCTCGCATTGCATATTCGGATATAGGGGTTAAAGAGGAAGGGGCAAAGGCAATCCCCTTTGACCTTTGCCCTAAAACCACTTTGCTTCATAGTGCAACTTAAATGCGCGGCAGCTTACCTCACATGTAGAGGCTTGAGATGCGAGGATTATCCCTATACCTGAAGGCAGGGGCATGTTTTTTAATCCAAAATCCAAAATCCAAAATCCAAAATCCAAAATCTAAAATCTAAAATCGCCTCGGTCAGTTGTCCGTTATTTTCCTACTAACCACTAACCACTAACGACTGGCCAATGACACGTAAAACAATCTTTATCAGCACTGGAGAGGTTTCTGGCGATTTGCAAGGAGCCATGCTGATTGACGCCCTCAAACGTCAAGGTTTGGCAGCAGGGTTGGAGTTAGAGATTGTAGCTCTAGGGGGCGACAGAATGGCAAAGGCTGGAGCCACACTGTTGGGTGACACAACCAGCATTGGTTCTGTGGGGCTTCTGGAATCTCTGCCCTTTGTGCTGCCAACCCTGCAAATCCAACGTCGTGCTAAACACTACCTCCAGCAACACTCGCCGGATTTGGTGGTGCTGATTGATTACATGGGGCCCAATCTAAGCATTGGCAGTTTTGTCCGGCGTCAGTTCCCGCAAGTGCCGATCGCCTATTACATCGCTCCTCAAGAGTGGGTGTGGTCTCTTTCTCCTCGCAACACGGCGAGAATTGTCGAGATGACAGACCGCCTGTTAGCAATTTTCCCAGAGGAAGCCCGTTACTTTGAAAAAAAAGGTGCGTCTGTCGGGTGGGTAGGACATCCCCTAGTAGATAGGATGCAATCGAGTCCCAGCCGAGAGGAGGCGCGGAAAGCGCTAGGAATTGAACCGGAGCAAATTGCGATCGCTCTTTTCCCAGCATCCAGACGCCAAGAACTCAAGTACATGATGCCGATAGTCTTTGAGGCAGCCAAGCAACTTCAAGAGCAACTAGGGAAGGGGGAATGGAAAAATAATGCTTCCATCCCCAATTCCCAATTCCCAATTCCCAATTCCCAAACTTCACTCTTTTGGATTCCCCTGTCTCTAGAAGCCTATCGTCGTCCGATTGAAGCCGCTATTGAGCGTTATGGGTTGCGTGCCACTCTCGTTACGGGCAAAACTCAGGAGGTGCTGGCAGCAGCGGATTTAGCGATTACTAAGTCTGGCACCGTGAATTTGGAACTAGCACTTTTAGACGTTCCCCAAGTGGTTTTCTACCGAGTCAGTGCTTTAACGTACTGGATTGGTCGTAATTTCTTGAAGTTTTCCATTCCCTTCATGTCACCACCTAACTTGGTGGTGATGCGCTCCATTGTGCCGGAGTTGCTCCAAGAGCAAGCGACACCAGAAAATATTGTTCAGGAAGCTTTAGAACTTCTCTTCAACTCTGATAGGCGTCGGCAAACGCTGGCAGACTATCAGGAAATGCGCCAATTAATCGGGGAAGTCGGAGTATGCGATCGCGCTGCCTGTGAAATCCTCCAGTTATTGCAGCTCGGTAGACATTCGTGAAATCTTCCTCTAGTTACTCCCTTCCCTCTTGAAGATTACCTATTTTTTTTTACAAACCACAGAGGCACTCCAGGACGCAGAGGTAAACAAGAGATAGGTAATCTTAAGGCAGAAAGGGAGTAAAAGATTTCAAAAATTGGGGTAGGGCAACTAGTTAGACTTTGGATTTAAAGGGGTTAAAAAATGTTATTGGAGCTAATGCGATTCAGCGTACCACCAGGACAGCGAGTTTTGCTTCATGATGTAAGCTGGCAAGAATTTGAAGAGATTTTAGACGAGTTGGGGGAACACCGTGCTGCTCGAATTGCTTATAACGATGGAACCCTGGAGATTATGACGCCACTGCCAGAGCATGAAGATGACAAAGAAATTATTGGAGACTTAATTAAAGCAATTTTAGAAGAGTTCGATATTGAATTTAGAAGTCTCGGTTCGACGACGTTTAAGAATCAGGAGATGGTCAAGGGGATAGAGCCTGACCAATGCTTTTATATTCAGAATGAGGCAGCGATTCGAGGGAAAAAACGACTTGACCTGACTGTCGATCCGCCCCCGGATTTGGGGCTTGAAATTGATATTACCTCTCGTACCCATCCCAGCATTTATGAGGCATTGAAGGTTCCTGAACTCTGGCGGTTTGAAAAGGGTAAGCTACAAATCAATGTGTTGCGAGAGGCAAACTATGTGGAATCTCCAGAAAGCCCAACTTTTCCTGGATTGCCCTTAACTCAAGTGATTCCGCAGTATTTAGAACGGAGTAAAACGGCAGGTAGAAATGCGACATTAAAGGCGTTTCGCGCTTGGGTGAGAGAACAAGTTTAGATTTCAGATTTGTAAAGAAGCAACCAATCACTAATTTCCAATTCCCCATTTCCCAAGTATCTGTTGCAACCAAAAAGTAAAATGGTATTAGTTAGCTTTAGTTAGCTTAAGCGTTGACGAATCCACAGAGCAAGTAGTGGCAGAGCCAGCCGATAGCTTTGCTCGGAACCGTAAATCAGTCCCTTGTGCTGTAGCCCTGCGATCGCTCCTTGCAAGCTACCCCCTCTAGAAAGACAATGCTGATGAATGTACTCTCGGCTCTGAGGTTTGTCGGTAGGATCGAGTGCTAGAGACTCCAACAGATGCGCCTGATTAGCCGGAAGCAGCATCAATAAGGATTCAAAAACCATCGATAAGTCGGCTAGGAGTTCTTGAATTGCTTGCTGAACGTGCCAGTCGCAAATTAAACCGTCAGACACTCGTACTGATTTGAGGCGTCTTACCAGTGCCGACGCATCGCCCAAGTGTCCCTGTACGGCATTTAAAAAGAGTTCTAGCGCTTGCGATCGCGGATCGAACATCAGTCCTTCGGCATGCAAGACGTCCTGCGCCCAAGCGGCAACCACATCATCGGCTAAGGGCGCTAACTGCACAATTTCTAGACTCGTTCCAGGTTCATCGGGATGAATGCTAATTTCTGCGATCGTTGCTACCAGGACATAACTCACCTGAGTCTGACGCTCGATCTCTTGCCTCAAAAACTTTTCCCAAACCCCATTACGATCCCAAGAACGGATGTGGGGAAAGCTTTGCAAAATCAGCACCACCCGCCCACCCGAAGACTCCGCTAACCGTTGCAGGAGATGGAGTAATGCCTCAAACGCCTGCCAAATCTGCTCTTGGCTCTCAACCCGAATCGGTTGCAGCCGCTGCCTCCCACTTTCTTCGTCACTCAGAACAAATAATCCAACTGCCTCAGTGTCTATCCACTCCTGCATCAAGGCGTGAGCGGCCGTACTTTGAAACGTTTGGTCTACACTCTCACACAGCAGTTTCACAAAGCGCTGCCCATCTGTAACCCGGATGCAATCAACTTCCAGGATTTTAGCTCCAACTTCCTGAGCTGTCCGCCGCACCAGCGTCCGTCGCCCACTTCCTGGCACCCCAACAATTAGCAGGTTGCCATCACGGGCTAAAACCTGCGTAATGCGCTGAAATTGAGCCTGCCGCCCAACCAATTCAAACGGTGCTGACCAATCCACGAGATTCATGGGTTTGGCGTCCTGATTTGAAGTGTAGAGACGTTCCGGCGGAATACCTCTATTGGTGGGTGACTCAGCACTGAAGTTAAGCATGGCTTTAGCACGACTTAATTGTTTCATTTGGCACTGGTATTTGCGTGTCTAATCCTACCCGATCGCAGGCTCAAACCTACAACTGAGTGTGGTATGAGTCTATGGTTGCCATTGGCACTTCCTTACAGTGTTAATCTTTTTTAGCACTATTAATTCGTGCTATATATGTTTTAGCACTTTTGAATAGGTATTGATTCATGGTTGCTCTATCCGCGATCGCACAGGAGACTGTGCAGCCGACATCTTGGTATACCTTGGAAATTGAGAAAGTCTTAGCCTTGTTGGATGGAGAAAACGACAGCTTCCCTCCTCAGCGCCTAGGAGAAATCAAACTGCCTATCAGAAATAGTGTATTTTTTCAAAAATAATTACAACCGACCCTTACCCAGCAAGCAATTCCCGTGTTAGAAGCATTCGTCTTCGCAACAATATTCTGCGGATTTTTCGGCATCATCCTTAAAAAGAACCTGGTTATGAAGATCATCTCTATGGATGTCATGAGTACGGGGGTTATCGCCTATTATGTGCTGGTTGCATCGCGAGATGGTTTATTCACGCCCATTGTTTCAGACGGCGCAAATGCCGGTTACTCCGATCCAGTACCCCAGGCGGTTATATTGACGGGGATTGTGATCGGCTTTTCAATTCAGTGCGTAATGCTGGTCGGTGTCATGAAGCTGGCACGGGATAATCCCACCCTGGAAAGCAACGAGATCGAGAAGAGCAATACGCCATGAATAGCATTACCATCGCATGGATCGCACTACCGTTTTTTTTGGGGTTCACCATCTATCTGCTCCCCAAGCTTGACAGAATCCTAGCCTTGTGCATGGCATTTGTTTCGGCTGGATATGCGTTACAGCTATTGGTCACTCAGTCGCCCCTGACACTGCAATTACTGGATAATTTCGGCGTCACATTAATAGTCGATCAGTTAAGCGGCTACTTTATATTGACCAATGCGCTGGTAACACTGGCGGTCATCCTCTACTGTTGGCACAGCGGTAAAACGGCTTTTTTTTATGCACAAGCCATCATTTTACATGGCAGTATCAATGCCGCGTTCGCCTGTGCGGACTTTATCAGTTTATACGTGGCGTTAGAGGTCAGTGGGATTGCGGCGTTTCTCTTGATTGCCTATCCTCGCACCGATCGCTC
>JAIUYC010000152.1 GCA_020216575.1 Coleofasciculus sp. S288
ATTGAGTAATTGAGTTCTTCTAGATGCTCAACATTAACCCGCACGCTGCGAGATACAGAGCCTTTTTGAGAGTTGGATGGTGGAGCTTTTTCAGTCGGGGAAGAGCGAAATGGTTGCGTTTCGAGCGTAACCTCTGGCTCTTGTAGATGAGTTGAAGGTTGGATGGTTGCAGGTTGCAGGTTGGATGGTTGAGTTTCTTGCTCCTGCTCGCTCCCCCGTTTGCCCCAAATGTCCTCGAAAAGTCGATTGGCCGATTCTTCGTTGAGAACTTGGCTGGATAAATCTTCTGCCGAAATGTCTGGGTTTAACCCTATGTCAGCTACACTGGTCATCCAATCCTGTTCGGATTGTGTTTGCGACTCCCAAACCGCATTAGATGGCTCTTGCAACTCAGAGTCCATCAAAGAAGCGGGAGAAGCAAACAGATTTTCTTCCTCAGTTTCCTCGGCTGTCCCTCTTGGTTCAGCGTCTGAGGGTGTATGAGCTTGCACCTCTTCCACGATAAGAGGATTGGGAACGGTGGTGTAGAAAGGCTCTGTTGAAATGTCTCTAACAAAAGTAGACGCCAACTCTTCCGGGAATTCAGAACTATGAATAGAAATTTCCTCTAGTCCTACCGATCGCTCAGCTCTATCGACAGCGAGTTCGGTTAAGCTCAGACCAGCCAGTTGTTGCAGTTCCAGGGAGGGTTGACCGCCTTGAGTGCGATCGCCTCCTAGCACTGCTACCTGTCCGGTGCGAAAGTCGGCGAGAGCTGTTAGAGCAATCGTTACCGTTTGCTCTGGATGATTGTCTAAGGCAGCCAGCGTTGCTTGCGAGATTGCCGCAAACCCAGGTAAGTTCAAAGATTCTCCTAAACCAAGGAAGACTTCTGCTTGAGTCCGGAGCGTGTTGCCAACTTCAATGGGGTCACTACTAGCAACAACGGAGGCAATCTCGTCTAATCGTTGAGTAACCCCAACTTCAAAAATAGACTGCGTCACGTCGAAGCCCAATTCTAATGAGCTAGGAATTTGAGCTTCTTCACTGAAACAGTCTCCTAACTTTTCTTGCAATAGGGCAAAAATAGTAGCAGTGCGATCGAGAATCTCGGCACTATTGACCGATCCCCCTGTGAGTGCAGCTGTTAGAGGAAGGCGGAGACACTCATACCCCTCAAACAGTAACGCTTCAACTTCTGCGTCAACCAACACGTTGGGGTTGAAGAGGGCTTTGAAAATATCTTCTAATGAGTGAGCTACAGATTTAATGGTTTCCAATCCGACACTTGCCGCTGCACCTTTAAGTGTATGAGTTGTCCGCATCAAGTTGTGGACTTTATTGATGCTATAGTTTTCTCGAAGGCTGAGCAACTCTTGTTCCAAAATACCGAGCAGTTCTGGTGCTTCCTGAAGAAAATAGCGGTAGCTTTGCTCGCGAATCGTTGGATCTGTCATGGGTAATTGGTAATTGGTAATTGGTAATTGGTAATTGGTAATTGGTAATTGGTAATTGGTAATTGGTAATTGGTAGAATTTTTCCTGTTTTAAGTCTTTCTATTTAATTACCTATAGCGGTTCTCAAATAGTTGGAGTAAGACTTTCTATCTCCTGACTCGGAGTAAGGGCGGGTTTATTGGATTCATTGGTGGGAAAGTAGATACCTCGGTGAAACCCGCCCTTACGACCCCTGACCCCCGTAGGCTGATGCTCTCTTGAGCCTGACCCCTGACTAATGAGTTATTAATTATTAGAAAATTCACCTAATTAAGACCTAACTGCTTAGTTAAACCATCAGGCATAATTGCACCTTGCAGGTTAGTATTAGTTAGGTCAGCTCCCCAGAGGTTAGCGCCACTGAGATCGGCTCTGCTGAGGTCAGCTCGACTGAGGTTGGCTCGATTGAGGTCGGCTCGACAGAGATCCGCTCCCCGGAGGTCGGCACCACTGAGGTTAGCGCTACTGAGGTTAGCTCCCTGGAGGTTTGCTTCGCGGAAATCAGTTCCCCGGAGGTCAGTGCTACTGAGGTCGGCTTCCATTAAAGACGCTTCATGCAAGTCTGCTCCAGTAAGGCAGGCTTCGCTCAAGAACGCTTCATAAAAGTCCGCACCACTGAGTTTTGCATAGGACAGGTTTGCTCGACAAAGGTTAGCGCTCCGAAGTATGGCTTTCTTAAGATTAGCTCTAGTCAGATTAGAACCACGAAGGTCAGCTTGAGTGAGGTTGGCATTTTTAAGGTTAATCCCACTGAGAGAAAGTTCAACGAGATTTGCTTCACTCAGGTCTGGACTTAAGCCTAAGTAGTCTTGTTTCCATTTATCCCAAGCTTCTGTTCCTTTATGGAGAAGGGCAATTAATTGTTTATCTCCCATAGGTTGATTAGTAGGTTAAACGGTTGGTAGATTGGCAGGTTGTAGGTTGGAAGGTTAGTCGGTTAGGGAGTTTTTGAACCCTAACGTTCCAACCTTCCAACATTTAATCGTTTTCGTTAATCAACCTTAAACTGGTCAGCACTGACTTGTAGGTTCTGAGCCATTAGCCGCAGTTCTTTGAACGAGGTAGAAATCGCAACAGAATCCTCTGTGGTCTTGTTGGCGATCGCGGCTACTTCACCCATGGTTTCCGTCACCGATTGAAACTCCTTCGTCTGGATCTGCGTTGCTTTGGTAATGCCCTCCACAAGTTCGCTGATCTTACTCGTAGCTTCAACGATCGCATTCAGCGTCTGGCGGGTATCATTAACTAGATTGGTGCCTTGAGCCACCTGTTGGATACCAGTCTCCATCACTGAGGAAACCTCCGCCGTACCTGCCTGAATCTCTTGCACCAATTGAGCAATCTCCGTCGTTGCCTCGGCAGACTGACGCGCTAGCGATCGCACCTCATCCGCAACAACCACAAACCCGCGTCCATACTCACCCGCTCTTGTTGCTTCAATGGCGGCGTTCAGAGCCAGCAGTTGGGTCTGAGTCGTAAAGTTGCTAATCAAATTCACCACTCGCGACACCTTCTGGGTAGACTCTGAGAGGCGCTTGAGGCGTTTGCTGGTTTCTGCCACAGTCTCCCGAATATCGAGGATTCCATCCACGGTACGGTTCATCGCCGCATCTCCTTGCCGAACCGTTTGGTTAGCCTGTTGAACGGCTTCTTCCACTTGTTGAGCGCTACTGCCCACGGCTTGGGTAAACTCGACCATGGTCTGGATACGATCCAAGGCTTGGCTGAGAGCCTGGAACTGAATCTGAGCTTGGGCGGTGAGTCCGGTAATCGAGTCATCGCTCTGTTGAGAGGTTTGGGCAACTTTCCGAGAGGATTCCTGCACCTGTCGCACAATGCTACGTAGGCTTTGCAGGGTATTGTTGTAGGCATCGGCAACCGTACCCACTTCATCTTCGGTCACCGGAGCGCGAACTGTAAGGTCTCCTTGCAACGCGGGTCGCACGGCTGACAACAACTGGATGACTTCCTGCTGTAGCTCTTCTTTAGCGGCTTTCTCGCGATGCGCGGCTTCCACAAGCTGCTGGGACTGTTGTTGCAACTGTTCAAGGGATTCAGCCTGTTGTAGAGCAATTCCTAACTGCGTTGCCATCTGCACTAAGAGTTTAATCTCGCCCTCTTCCCAAGCACGGGGTTCGGTATTTTGATAAACTGCCAGCAAGCCCCAGAGCTGGTCACCTTTAAACAGGGGGGCAATGATGTAGGATTTCGCGCCCCATTGCTCTAACAGTTCCCGGTCAAAGGTCAAATAATTCGTTTGGGTAATGTCGCTGACCGCAGTCGGCTCGTTTTTGCGATAAATGCCACCCATGGTTTCCCGCAAAACCGGATCGGTAATCTGTGCCAGTTCAGTACCGACTAACCGCACGTAAGCACTGCCCACATCTTCGAGAACAAATTCCCCACTCCAGTCCGGATTGAAGCGATAGACTGCCACTCGGTCGGCACGGAACAGTCGCCGCAGTTCTTGACAGGTAGCACGGAAGAGAGTATCGGGATTGAGCGTTCCTTGCTGCAAGCGTTCGGCAATCCGCTGTCCGGTTTTGTAAAGCAGGTTGATGAAGTTGCTTTCCCGCTCAGCCAACTTGGCAAATTTCTCAGTCTGTTGCTGTACCTGCTTCAGGTAGTTCACCCGTTGCAACGCAGTCCCCACACCCTGACCGATTTGAGCCAAAGCCGTGATTTCTGCTGCATCCCAATGGCGCGGTCCACTATTTTGGTAAGCACCAAGGATTCCCCAAAGCTGGTCCGCCACGAAAATCGGTGCGAGGACATACGCTTTAACTTCAAATTGCTCCAAGATGTCAACGTGACACTGAGAGTGACCAATGGTGTAAACATTATCAACGGCAAAGGTTTCTCGGTTGCGATACCGACCTCCTTGAGTCTCTTGTAAATAGGTATCTTCCCAGACGGTTTGGATATCCGGTTTCACGAGTTGCATCCAGCCTGTAGCCACGGATTCAGCGATAAACTTACCACTCCAATCCGGCTCAAAGCGGTAGACTGCCGCGCGATCGCATTTGAGCAACTGCCGGACTTCCATGGTTGCCAAGCGATAGATTGTGGCTTCATCCTCAAACTGACTGAACTTGGTTAAAAGGTTGGATATCGACTCTTGGATTTCAGCGATTGTGGCTTGCTGGTTCGATTGCGCTTGCAATTGAGCCAGGTAGTCTACCCGTTGCAAAGCAATTCCCACTCCTTGACCAATTTGAGTCACAGCCGTAATTTCTGCTGGGTTCCAGTGGCGTGGTTCACTATTTTGGTAAGCACAAAGGATTCCCCACAGTTTATCGGCAACAAAAATCGGTGCAGTTAAATAGGCCTTGACTTCAAATTGATCCAAGATGTCAACATGGCACTGCGAGTGACCGATGGTGTAAACGTTATCAACCGCCAAAGTTTCCCGATTGCGATAGCGTCCTCCCTGAGTCTCTTGTAAATAGGTATCTTCCCAGACAGTTTGGATATCTGGTCCGACGAGTGGCACCCAACCTGTACCCACAGATTCAGCGATAAACTTGCCACTCCAGTCTGGCTCAAAGCGGTAAACTGCTGCGCGATCGCATTTGAGTAACTGCCGGACTTCCACGACAGCCATCCGATAGATGGTCGCCTCATCCTCAAACTGACTAAGTTTGGTCAGGACTTTAGAAACAGCTTCTTGAGTTTGTGCGATCGTAGACAATTGAGTCGATTGGGACTGCAATTGCTCCAGATACTCCGCCTGCTCTAAAGCCACCCCAAACTGAGAGGCAACCTGCTTGGCAAACTGAATCTCGCTCTCTTGCCATTGGCGAGCACCACTACATTGGTGAATGCACAGCAATCCCCACAATTCATTCTTTTTCAACAGCGGTACTACCAAATTTGCTCGTACCTGGAACTGGGAGAGGATGGAAATGTGACACTCACGGAGATTTTCTTGGTAAATATCAGCACATGCCCAAACACCCCCTTGCCGATATTTTTCCGCGTGCTTGCCAAAGCAGTGGTCGTGAATCTTGACAGCCAATCCTGAAGTGTATTCTGGCAGAACATCCTCAGAAACAAGTTCCCCACTATCAAAACCAGAGTCGGAATCGAAGCGAAACACAGCCACTCGATCAGCTTTGATCAACTGGCGGATTTCTCGTGACGTGGTCTGGAAAATGGTATTTAAGTCCAGAGACTGACGGATTTTAGCAACAATTTGGCTGGTGGCTCGCTCTAGTTCGGCAGTTTTAGAGAGCTGAAGCGATTGTTCCTGCAATTTCTCCAGATACTCGGCTTGCTGGAGAGCTACCCCCAGTTGAGTAGCAACCTGAGTGAGCAACTTAACTTCTCCGTCGTCCCAATGCTTCGGTCCACTATTTTGGAACGCACTGAGTAATCCCCAGAGTTTTTGACCCAGGAAAATGGAAACAACGGCGCAGGATTTGACCCCGAAGTTATCAAGGGCTTCCACATGACAATCCGTGAGAGTGCCGTCGTAAATATCATCGACAACAAAGGGTTCATTGTCGCGGAACCGACCGCCCTGATGTTCGTTGAGGTAGGGGTCTTCCCAACCACTGCCCACCAGTTTTGGCCATCCTCCAGACTCGGATTCACAGATAAAGTCACCGAAATAGTCGTCGCGGAACTTGTAAATGGTGACGCGCTCGACATTGAGAAGTTTGCGAACTTCCTGCGTGGTGGTCTCGAAAACCTTACTAATATCAAAAGGCTGGCGAATTTTGTCAACAACCTTGGCTAAAGCTCGCTCTCGCTCAGCTTCTAGCGCCTGTTGCTGGGTCTGAGCTTGAATCTGTTGCAGGTATTCCGCCTGCTCGAGCGCCACTCCAAACTGAGAGGCAATCTGCTTGGCAAACCGAATCTCGCTCTCTTGCCACTGACGAGGACTACTACATTGGTGAATGCAGAGCAATCCCCACAATTCGTTCTTTTTCAACAGTGGTACTATCAAATTTGCCCGTACCTGAAACTGAGAAAGGATGGAAATGTGACACTCCCGTAAATCCGCTTGCTCAATATCCGCACAAGACCAAGTACGCCCCAGCCGATAATTTTCGGCGTGATTCTCGCCAAAGCAGTGGTCGTGAACTTTGACAGCCATCGCTGAGGTGTATTGTGGCAGCACGTCCTCAGACACAAATTCCCCATCATCAAAGCCAGAGTCAGGAGCAAAGCAAAACACACCGACTCGATCCGCTTTAAGCAACTGGCGGATTTCTCGCGATGTGGTCTGGAAAATGGTCTTTAAGTCCAGAGACTGACGAATTTTAGCAACAATTTGGCTGGCGGCTCGTTCCAAATCGGCAGTTTTAGAGAGCTGAGCCGATTGTTCCCGTAATTTCTCCAGATACTCGGCTTGCTGGAGAGCTACTCCCAACTGAGCGGCAACTTGAGTGAGCAACTTGACTTCACCTTCTTCCCAATGCCTTGTTCCGCTATTTTGGAAGGCACTCAGCAATCCCCAGAGCTTCTGTCCTTGGAAAATGGAAACAACCGCGCAGGATTTGACCTCGAAGTTTTCTAACGCTTCTACGTGGCACTCAGTCAAATTGGCATGATGAATATCATCGACAACCAAGGGTTCGTTGTAGCGGAACCGACCGCCTTGGTGTTCGTTGAGATAGGGGTCTTCCCAACCACTGCCCACTAGTTTAGGCCATCCTCCAGACTCGGATTCATAGACAAAGTCACCAAAATAGTCATCGCGGAACTTGTAAATGGTGACGCGCTCAATATTAAGGAGTTTGCGAACTTCCTGGGTGGTTGTTTTGAAAATGGTGTCGATGTCCGACGTTTGGCGAATCTTTTCGATGACGCGGGTTACCGCTCGCTCCTGTTCTGCGGCTTTAGCAAGTTTCCCAGCTCGCTCTTGCAGGTTGCTCAGGTATTCTGCCTGCTGTACGGCGATGCCAAACTGCCTGCCAACCAAAGCTAGCATGCTAATTTCTGCTGTTTCCCACTGACGCGGGCCAGAGTTCTGGAAGGCGGCGAGTAGCCCCCACAGTTTGTCTCCTTCAAAAATGGGTGCGATCGCATAGGCTTTCGCCTCGAATTGCTCCAACAACTCAATGTGACAGGGTTGGAGGTTAGCGGTGTAGATATTTTCAATCGCAGAGGTTTCTTCATAACGATACCGACCCCCCTGCGTTTCTTGCAAGTAGGTATCTGCCCAGACTTTTTTGATATCAGGCCCGACTAAGGGAACCC
>JAIUYC010000153.1 GCA_020216575.1 Coleofasciculus sp. S288
AGTGAAAAAGGGGGTTAGTGAAACGGATTTGGTATGAGTCTTTCCCAATAAAAAACCCGGTGTTGACCGGGCCACATCACCTGATTGTCAAAAACTTAACTAAAGTTATCAATGTTTAATTCACAACTCCATTTCACAACACCAATTTTTACTTCGTAAGTCCGCAGGTGAGGGGGCAAGCCGCATAAACAGGTGTATGCAGCATGTCAGACTGCCCATGTAGCCAGTGCAACCAACGCACTTCGTGGGGGTGAATACCTTTGAGAGTTAATACTCCTGCACCGAACATCACAGCCAAAACATTGATGCCAATTAAACTTCCAGCCACAACCAAAACTGCACTAATCGGCAAGACAGATTGTAGAGCAACCGCTAGAAGCGCCCCAATGGTAACCATCAAGACAATCAACGGAAATCCCACAACTAGTAAGCAAACCGCTAGGGTAAATGTCCAAATCAAAAAGCTTTTCACAACTCCTAAAGAATGAGTCTTCGCCAAGCTTTCGCGTGTCGTCAATTCCACAGTCGTTTCTCCAGTATTCATCAAAATTTACAAAAAAGCTTTGCAAGCAATCCTTGCGGATCGAGTAGGTGAAAATCAGTATAGTAAACTCTCGATTCAGATGAGCTTATCTTTAAAAAAATTTACACTCAGGGTCGAATATTTATGGATCTGGCTGATTACTAGAAATACCTTTTGAGGAAAAACCCAGATCAACAATCCTCCTTTAGATAGAAGTCCTCATTTATCTAAGCTTTCAATGTCGTAGCGAATCAGCCGAACCGCAAATCAATGAGACACAAAGGAGTTGCCCATAGATTAACATTTTTTAACAATATAGGCAGTGTTTCTCATAATTGATGGGTAGAGCTGTAAGTAACTCGATAAGAGGAAATCGACGGGTTTTAGAAGTTTAAAGCCCATGCTTTAAACGGGTTGAAAAAATTAAGTCGTGAGTGTTTTAGAAATTCTGCAATGGTTCTAAACGCCCAAGTGCTTGCTACACCTTTCTTTGGGTTTATATAGATTCGCCCCAGGGGAAGCGATCGCTCTTTGTCAGTACATCCTCAGTTCGCTAGGATTTGTGAAAAGCTATGCTAAGTTTCGTTGAAAAATAAAACCTGTAGGAAAGACCCTCGACCAGCCATTGGCAGCATCAGATTTGAACGCAACAATGATAGTGAACCCTAAAGTTAGGGAACCCTATAAACAGAGTTCCTAAAATCACTGCTCCTAATTAACTCGTTGCTGAAATATGACAGACTCACAGCGTCCGCCAATCTCACCGCCACCTCCACCCCGCGTTCCACCAGCCCCGCCGCCACCTAGGAGTGCTGCTGCCGGGGGAGCCTCAGTGGGAGGGACGCAACAGATGCCTGGACAAACGGTGCCCATGCCTCCAAGAGCAAGCCAACCTGGTGCAGTAACAGCCCCACCCCCTCCTCCTGCTTCCCCAGCCGCACAGGCTGCGGCGAGTTCTCAAGCGAAGGGGTCAGCAGCTAAGCCCCGGACACCAATGCGTAATCCAAGTGCCTCGCCTGGACATCCGACTTTAGATCAGCTCGTCCGCTATGCTTATGACAAGGGATTTTCGGACGTACACCTCGGTGTCGGAGAGGCTCCCCGTTTCCGCAACCGGGGCGAAATGGAGATCAGTGACCATCCAGAGACGGATCGTGCGACCTTTCTGAGTTGGTTGCGGGAAGTGCTGACTGACGAAGAAATCCGCCACTTTCAAGACCATCTGGAATTTGACGGTGCAACTCAGTACGACTTTGCACGGGTGCGGATTAATATCTTCGATACCCTGCGTGGTCCAGGCATGGTCATGCGCTTAATTCCGCTCACGATCTTGACTCTAGAGCAACTCCGCATGCCGTCCGTAATGAAAGATGTCTGTCATCACCATAAGGGACTAATTTTGGTAACCGGTCCTACAGGGTCTGGTAAGTCCACGACACTGGCAGCAATGGTGGACTACATCAATAAGGAGATGCCAAAGCATATCATCACTATTGAAGACCCAATTGAATTCGTTCACCAAAGTCGCAAAGCTCTGATTAGACAGCGAGAAGTGGGAATACATACTCTGAAATTTGACAATGCATTAAAGGCATCATTGCGAGAAGACCCCGATGTGATTCTGGTTGGGGAAATGCGGGATAAAGAGACAATGAATACGGCTCTCAAAGCTGCTCAAACAGGTCACTTGGTAATGGGAACCCTGCACACCAACAGTGCTATTAAGACTCTAGAACGGATTTTCACGCTCTATAGTGCCGAGGAACAGCAAGCATTGCGGGTAGCGATCGCAGAATCACTTGTAGCAATCATCGCCCAAGGTCTGTGCCGTACTACTGATGGTAAGCGTGCCGCTTTTCACGACATTCTAATCAATACGGAGACTGTTAAAGACTATATCCAGAAAGGCAAATACGATGAAATTGCCCAACTGATGCAGGATGGTGAATTTGACGGCATGATCACGATGAACCAATCCCTGTTTAACCTCTATCAAGAAGGGCGCATTACTGAGGAAACTGCTCTGGAAATGTCCCCCACGGCAAACGAGATGGCAATGATGTTGCGCGGTCGTATCTAGAAAGTTTCAATCCCCACAACTCACTACTAACCACTAACGGTGGCGTGGCGTTTCCTCCCCTCCTTGGGCTGATTAGGGGCTTCCACGCCACCAACTCGGTGAGTTATTTCTCTCACGCTGCACGGGCAACTTTCTCAACCCTACACCTGACAATCCTTAACAGCTTATAATTGGTTGGTTGAAAACGGGACAGGTGGGGCATTCCTGACTCGCTCACGTTAGCTCCTATAGTAGGGTACATCTGCGCGAAGCGAAGCGTGCCACCCTTGAACTATACTGTTGCCCCCCAGGTCGTGAAACACCCGATCCAGAACGCATAACGGTTGGCAACAGGGGTATGTCACAAAAACCAGTTTTTCCCCAATTATTTAAAGGCATTGCTCTATTTACGCCAGGGGGAGATTTAATTTATGGCATTGATCCTAGTAAACAGGGTCAGTGGCATCTTCATCTTTGTGCAGGCTTGCAGGAGTTGTTGGGGCTACCAGAACCGCCTCATTTTTTAGTGCCGGGATACACTGCCACGATCGATCGCTGGATCGATCCTAAGACTCAACAACTGCGAACATCGGCGGAAATTTATTGGTCAGTGCGCCATCATCAGATGCTGCTGAACACTGTATTTGATGCAAGCCATTTAGTTTGGCAAGTGGCTCCCTGGCAGGAAGAGTCATGCGACCCGATGGTGCTGGAAACGTATCGCCATCAGTTTCCCCAGCTTTGGGAAGATCATGACTTAATTGTGCGCTTTGACCGTGCTGAGGAATTCTCTTACTCCTACGAAAAAAGCTTCGGAGGCATGGAAGGCTTCATGAACAACGATGCTAGCTTGCTAGGCTCTACCGCATTCCACTGGACAACACCCCGCTACACCCCGCACCGCTACTCCTATGAGGAGAGTTACCCTACAAATTCGGCTTCAGAATACGCGATCGCTAACCCGCAAGGAGCTACAGTGAAGCAACCCCCCAGTGACTCTGAAGGAATTGACGCTTACTCTCCGCCTCTAGACACTCACGGCTACGTCCTGCGTTTGTTTGTTTCCGGACACAGTGCGGCAACGGCGCAGACGCTCAAGCTCCTACACCAGTTTTTAGAGCATTCTCTGTGTCACCCCTATACCCTGAAGGTGATTGACATTTTCAAGCACCCGGATCAGGCAGAAGCAAATCAGATTTTAGCCACACCGACTCTGCTGAGAGTCTGGCCTGAACCAATTCGGCGGATTGTGGGTGACTTGAACAATGTCGAGCAGGTATTGCGGGTGATTGCTGCTCCAGAAGAATGAGAGCGCCGATTATCGCCCCGCCAGTTCCCCCCCACTACCAGGTGTTAGACCCAGTGCCGCCCGGTGTCGGTTTGCGCTGCTCAGAGGACAGAACCTCACCAGCGCAACACTGTGTAAGTCCAAGAAAGGGGATTACTACTGCAGCGCACGAGATCCTGCTGGACATTGAACGTCCAATGATCCCGTTGTTGGAGGAGTCGGCATGGCAGGAGGTGAGGTAGAGGGTTGAGCAGTTTCGCAAATTTGGGCAACGGTAGTCGTTTCCCCATTTACTTCCGTCACGAACACAGCTCCCGTATAACTGGGAATTTCAGTGTTTTTGGCTTCGGCAATGATCATTACGCTTTGCGTCTCATCCCCCTGTGGCAAAATTCGATAGCGATACAACTCGGTTTCCGTTCTCAGCCCGATGCTCACGTCTTCAATTGCTGTGGCAAATTTCCCCACCTCCAGGTAATGCGCCTGCTGCACTCGTGTCAGGGCATACATATACTTCTTGGCTTCATCTTCCGGTTTCTGAGTTGTCTGGTTCGCTGGATCCTGTAACGTCTCCAGTGCAATCACTTGAATATCTTCAGGGACTGTCGTCTGCTCAGAAATTTTCTTAAATAGGGGCGCATTGGGGCGAAAGGCAGTTGGTCTAGATTGTCCGGGAGTCAACCCTTCCAGTTCTAGGCGCAGCTGATCATCCTCAGTAAACTCAAAAATCGTTAATGCTTCTTGTTCCGGACTGAGTTGAATATTCAGTTGCATCGGTTGAGTTGTCGGATCGA
This sequence comes from Coleofasciculus sp. S288, assembly GCA_020216575.1. Lineage (GTDB taxonomy): Bacteria > Cyanobacteriota > Cyanobacteriia > Cyanobacteriales > Coleofasciculaceae > JAIUYC01. The sequence goes on from JAIUYC010000153.1 coordinate 4,665, forward strand.
TCTGATACCGTGCCTTTAGAGCAACAGTTCCGTCAGGTGCTGGTAGCACCACAAATAAATCACCTTCCGGTGCAAAGATAAATGAGAATTCCTCGTTTGAGGTCGGGTCTTTTGCTTGCCATTGCCCCAGCAATTGCTCGGCAGCCGCATTGATCTCAGATGTCTCTTGAGCCGGAGCCACGGGTGGCGTCGAGGACTGAACAATTAGCGGCGTTCCTAATGTACTTAGTAGAGCTAGTAGCAGACCTGTGGCGATGAATTTGCTAGGAGTCCATAAGGGTATGCGATAGGTTCGCTTCAGTGCGTGTCCTGTGTGCCTGCTGCCCAAACGCCGAAGACGATACAAAACAAACTGACTCATGAAAATAAAGTTCAGAAACTGACCAGATTCTAACCACCAGCATAAGCATTCTGAATTCAGTGGATGGAAGAAATGCAGTGAGGGGCTTGTAGGGGCGAGTTTAGCCAACAAATCCGGGTATATAGCACTTCTCGTAGTCCTGAGGTACAGGTTGAAAGCTGAAAGGCTTATAAATCAAAGACTCTGGTGTACCTCACGCGAGTGGGAACCGCTATAACCGATAACATCTCAACAAAACCCGTCCTTACCAGGATCTAGATGTGTTTCCTAGGAGTTAAGGAACTTCTAGACAAAATTTATCTAGGGACTCGTTATATCAATTCTCTAAAATTCTGCTACACATTAATCTCCGTGTCCCCGCGTCCTCTCTTTGTGTCAATCATCTGTAGCAAACATTTAGATAATCGATATTACGGACACGGCATTGCCGTGTCCATACAAATCAAATCGCACCTCAGTGTGTTCGCTTAGGAAATTCGACCGTTAATGTAATAATCCCTTGTCCCTTTCGCATTGAGGGCTTCTCCCAGCCGATTTAATGCATGAACATAAGCAGCTGTTCGCATTGAAATGGCGAGTTCCTGAGAAATTGACCAAATGCGTTCGGTTTCTTCAATCATCTTCTGTTTCAGACGTTGGTTAACTTCCTCGATTGTCCAATACAGCCCACTGCGATTTTGCACCCATTCAAAATAGCTAACCGTGACGCCTCCCGCGTTGACTAAAATATCTGGAAAAACATAGATGCCTTTGGCTTCTAGAACTTTGTCCGCTTCAGACGTTATAGGACCATTCGCCACTTCAAAGATATATTTGGCTTTGATGTCATTGACATTTGCCTCAGTAATTTGATTTTCTAGGGCGGCTGGAATGAGAATATCAACATCTAAGGCTAAAAGGTCCTGATTGCTGAGTATTTCATGTTCAACAATATTGCAAACCGTATTTTTGCAGTAGAGTGCTGTTATCCCATTCCCCATTGCTTTATACTGTCGAATGCTAGGAATATCTAGCCCTTTCTTGGCGTAAATTCCTCCTTGGGAATCACTGACAGCTACAACTTTATAACCCGCTCTCGCCAGGAGTTCTGCCATCACAGACCCCGCTTTACCAAAGCCTTGAATGGCTACTGTTGTTTGGCTGGGTAGCTGGTCAAACTTGGGCATGATGGCTTCTATTGCAAAAAAAGCCCCAGTCGCTGTAGCCCCGTCGCGGCCTACACTTCCCCCCATGGTGAGGGGTTTGCCAGTGACAACAGCAGGACTGATTTGACGGCGGATAATGCTGTATTGATCCATCATCCAGCCCATGATCATTGCATTGGTGTAAACGTCGGGAGCGAGAATATCAACATCAGGTCCGATAAAATCTGCGATCGCATCCACATAACCCCGACTTAGCCGTTCTAACTCCAGCTTCGATAATGCTTTAGGATCAACTGTAATTCCGCCTTTTGCACCTCCAAACGGAAGATTTAAAACCGCACATTTAAACGTCATCCAAAACGCTAACGATTGAACTTCATCCAGCGAAACATTAGGATGGTATCGCACACCCCCTTTACCGGGTCCTCTGGTGTCGTCATACCGAACCCGATACCCCTGAAACACTTGTAAAGTCCCATTATCCATTCGCACTGGAATTGAAACGCTTAAACTGGCTTTCGGATACTTTAAGCGTTCAACTGCATCTTCAGAGATGGATGCATATTTCATTGCTGTTTGCAATCGTTTACTGGCATCGGCAAATAATGAATCAGACATTCTATTGCTTCTCCTGTCACGTAACTGACTAGTGGAAATGGCCGTTTTAAGGAGATAGAGAGTAAATGCGCGTTGAATAATATGCCTTAGCTAAGGCATTCAAATCGCAACCATTTGCTGAGTGCATATCGCACAAATCTCCTCAGAATGGAAAGTATTTCTTCCCATTTCTAGTTTGAGACACTAATTACCCTTCTGTTCTCTCTGTGAGTAAGTAGAAAGAAGTATCGGTTTGAACAGTATCTACTAATCATTATTTCTAATAAAATTATTAAAAGCACGAAAAATGTATTTTTTGTTACAGTTTTTTTGGGCGCTACCCTCATAAAGAGATTAGAGGGTATTGCAGTGGCTCTCTCTGGGTTGACCAAGCCCCTTCGGGGCAGGTTGTTCCTCTACCCTTTTTCTAATCCAGTTGTTTTCAATTTGTTACAAACAAACCACGCGATCGCAGAATTAGCAATTAAACTAAAGAAACATATCGTAAACTCTTAGTCGGCTGCATCCCAACCGGATTGAGAGCAAGGATTCAAACCCACTATCGGTTAATCCTAAGATTAACCAACTCAGTTCTATACACAAACACGAGGCAAGGATGATCGATCTCCTAGCCGCACTTTCAGCGTCCGCAGCAGCAGGCATGAGAATAGCCCTGCCCCTTCTTGTCATTGGGTTGCTGCAAGCTAGCAACCTCTGGGCGAGCATCCCGTTGCTATCTCACATTAATCCTTCCCTCCTACTCGCTCTACTAACCAGTTGGTCGTTATTTGAGCTATTTGCATCTAAAAAGCTGTTGGGGCAGCGCGTGTTGCAACTTGTTCAGCTTCTCTTATGCCCCC
>JAIUYC010000154.1 GCA_020216575.1 Coleofasciculus sp. S288
AAAACTCGTAATGTCCCTCTTGAGTGTCGCCCTTCTCGTTCAGGACAATTTGCGTTTTGCCCTTGCTGTCCAGAATAATTAAAGTTTTCCCATCATCATTCAGAACAAACTCCAGTAGATCTCGGTAGGTAAATTGATTTCCAGTACCGAATAAACTTGCAAGTTTTTTACAAGCTTTTAGAATGGGTAAAGAGACATAACAACGAAGACAAAGCCCAGCCAGAGCACGGCTTTTTGCATCAATAGAAGAGTTTTCAGTGCGGAACCAAGACAACAGTAACGCTGGGATACATCGGTTGGCTGTATTCGGTTGCTCCCCTAAAGCAGTAGATGACAGAAATTGTTGGTGAAAAAACTCCTGTGCTAGAGGGAGAGGCCCGCTTGTATAACCACTGCTTTCACTCGCGGCGTTAATTCTGCAAATCGTCCAGTATCTCGATGAAGAATCCATAGTACTGCTGTTGCCAATGATTCACTGGTAGTGTTGTAGGCATTATTTTGCATCTAAAGCTTAATTCACTATCCCGTATACCAGGTAATCATCAACGGCACTACCACTATGTTATGTTTGACTGACATGCAGTACTCCATTACTCCTGAGTTAAGAAGGAGTGGGGAAGAGCGATCGCATAAGTCTTAAGTCAGTCAAATCAACACGCCTCCACGAGATAGAGCAAGGGTTACAAAATTCAATGAGTTGCTCGGATTACTCGGAAGGGTACCCCAGTTACAGACATTAGAACGCTTAGTAATCTTTTCATTTGAATGCCCTCCAATTTGTTCTACTGGGATATATCTGCGACTAGTTGGAGGTTATGCAGTCTTTTAATATTTCAGAAATCCTTGGCGGATGAAATGCACTGCTACATAAAAAAGTCCGCCTGACGCGGACTAACGGGAAATCTTTGATTTTGTAACCCACGCAGGCGGGTTTTGTTTGTATAGCTGCGGTTACCCTACGGAAAGCCGAAGAGAGCGTCTACAACCGCCAAGCTAACTTTTCTAAGCAACCCAGTACCAACTAGCAAACAAAAAGCTGAAACGAGCTAGTATTATCGCAAAGTAGCCCACGATCGCATATGCCCAGAAGGGATAGCGAGCCAGTAGATAACCGAAGGCAATGCTTAAGGATACGAGTCCATAGGCGTAACGATCAATAGAAGTGACTCCTCCAGCGATTAAGATCAATAGCAAGTAAAAGAAGCTATAGGCGACTGCAACAGGGCTGAGCTTATCGCGGAAGAACCACAGTAGGTAACTGCCACCAATAATCATGATGGCTTTAATCAAACCATTACCTACGGTCAAACCATCTAGCATAATCGCAAACCAACCGTGCCAATCAAAACCGGGAGTCCTCCCCCATCCCCTCTGAGCATAAATAAAGGCTAGAGGGTGTCCCAAACGAGTCGTGCAGTAAATGATGTAAAGCAGCAGTCCCGTACCAACCGCTAAACTTGAGATGTAGGCAGTTCGCGATCGCCCTTCTCGCCAAGCGATGAGCAAGAAGGCTGGTACGAGTGTAATCCCAGTCAGACGGCATGCTGTTGCCAGTGCTCCCCAAAGTGCTGCCCAACCATGTTGGTTCTTGTCGAAAGCTTGCAGAGACGCTGTTGTTAGTAATAGAAAAAGTCCTTCAGTGTAAGTCACCGTTCCGAACAGAGAATACGGAGACCAAGCCATCAAAGCCGTTGTCCACTTGGCAACGCTCATTCCATGCCGCTCCTCGACCCATCGGTACAAAATAAGCAGTGCGCCTAGAAACGCAACATTGTTGACTAATGTCCCTGCCACTTCAAACGGAAGACCAAACAGCATTATTGCACGAGTCGTCCAAGGATAGAGCGGAAAAAATGCAGATGAATGCATTTGTCCGTCATTTTTGTAACTGTAACCAGAGGTCGCAATCTTTCTGTACCATTCACCATCCCAATGGGCAAAAAGATCCCATCCTGGAGTAGGAAAAAAATTGACTTGGTGGTGGTTGAGTTCGTCAGGGGGCGTGTAAGTCAAAGGAGTAATGAACTGCATGACCACAATAATGACAAGTCGGCTCAACAACCACATCGCGATTGTATAGATAAAGCCATTGTTCAACTTAATTGCCAGGTATTTTGCCATCGCGTTAGTAAATAAATAGTTGTCTTTTGGTAGGATTGCACCTGGCATTGAGCTATTTATTTTTCAAACAAATTAGCTTATCACAATTAACCTCTTAATGAAAAAACCTTAGGTTCCCAGTTTGAGGAAGGTGACACTATTCGACATCGTCACTCTGGATTTGTCGTTCCCTTTCCTCTAGAGCCTTTTGAGGAGACTGACGGCGGCGTCGATACCAAGTCGCGCCGCCAACCAGCATTCCCGTCAGCGCCAAGGCACCCATTAGGGGGAGAATGTCACCACTTTTGAGCGCCCGCAAACCTGAACCCATCATCACAAAGGGTAAGATTCCCGGAACCGTGCCGAGCACGGTACCCATAAGGTAGTCCTTGAAGCGAATTGATGTTAAACCGGCTGCGAAATTAACTAATCCGTAGGGAATAATCGGCAGTAGCCGGATGGCAAACATGTAAAATAGTCCCCCCTGACGCATCTCCGCATCCATGGCTTCCCAGCGTCCAGCGAACTTCCTGGCCACCACATCCCGCCCGACAGTGCGAGTAAAAGCAAACGCCACTACCGCCGCAATCACAGCAGCAATTGTTGTCCAAAGCGTTCCCCACCAAGCTCCAAAAATTGCACCGCCACTGAGATTAAGGGGTGTTGAAGGCAAGATTAATATCGTTCCTACTGTATAAAGAACAATATAAATAACAGGTGCCCATAGTCCCGCTTGCTTCAGCCAAGTCTGCAACTGTTCTTGGTCAATCCCTCCTAGGAAATAGACTCCCAGCCCCGTTGCTACAATGCAGAGAACCGTGAGGAGAAAAATACCACTTTTAAAATTAAACATAAGTAATTATATTTTCTATTTCCTCTTTTAATTTCAGGAAAGACTCAGCGAATCAGGAGAATAATAATAAAGATAAATAGGACAGATAGACCCATTTTTAGGTAATTTTTTATTCATATTTTTTGTGTTTTTTTGGTAAAGCCAATTTTAAGAGGAATCAATAGGTAAGTAGGTGAGTGAAATTAAACATCACTGTGAGGGCTGAGCATGGGGCATGAGGCATAAGGCATGGGTAAATTAATGAGTTTTTTGGCTAAGTTGATATACTTTTAAATTGCATCGTCCTCTCCCCCAACCTCCCCAGTTTCCCCTGTTCTTACTGATGAATGCAACGTCCCATGAGAATTCTTCAAATGGTAGGAATGCTCAATCTTAAATGTTTTGCTGGTGGGTAGACTGATGAGGTTGCTCAACTTCCTGCTGATTGGCATTGAAACCATAGGATTCGCGAACTAAATAAAGAGGGCGTCCCTTGACTTCTTCATAGACGCGCCCCAGATATTCACCGATAACGCCTAGCGATAGGAGTTGAATGCCTCCCAAAAACAGTACGGCGACCATCACGGAGGCATAACCTGGAACATCAGCACCGAAGATTAAGGTGCGAATGATTAAAAAAGAGGCGTAAATAAAAGCAATCAACGATAGAATGATGCCGATATAGCTCCAAATCTTTAACGGTCTGACGCTAAACGCTACAATCCCACCAAGGGCAAAGTTCCAAAGTTTCCAATAATTCCACTTCGTGGTTCCCTTGTGACGGGGTGGACGGTCAAAGAGAACGGAGGTTTGCTTGAAACCCACCCAGGTGAATAGACCTTTCATAAACCGCGATCGCTCCGGCATTTGCTTGAGCGCTTCAACCACCTGTCGGTCAAGTAAACGAAAATCTCCAGTGTTCTGAGGCATGGGAACGGGGCTGATCCAACCCATCAAGCGGTAGAAAGCATTGGCTGTCAAGCGTTTGAGCCAACTTTCGCCTTGACGCGATCGCCGAGTTGCATAGACGACATCATAGCCTTCGCGCCATTTGGCAACAAGCTCGCCTATTAATTCTGGAGGGTCTTGCAGGTCAGCATCAATGGGAATGACGGCCGCCCCACTACTGTACTCAAGACCGGCTGTAAGGGCAATCTCCTTGCCAAAATTACGGGATAAGTTGACCACCTTAATGGCTGGGTCGCGATCATGGTGTTCAATTAAACATTTCAGCGTATTGTCTCGACTGCCATCATTGACACAGACAATCTCGTAGGTCGTTTTCATCTCATCGAGTACCGACCGCAACCGCTCGAACAGGTAGTCAATATTAAGCTCTTCATTATAAAGAGGGACAACTACAGAGATTTCTACAGGGGGTAACGTAGGAGACATAAGAATAAGGATTCAGAAGTATCTTCATACTAATAGGGACAGGGAAATAGCCAGCCCTAATCCATGGATCGGTGATAGGGGGTAGATCGAAACCTGGAACTGTCTTTGGTTATAACCCTTCTCTTTAGAAAAGTACAACTATTTGTTTTTTCTACTAAGGACGATTGATTAAATATTGACTAGACTGACAGAGAAATTTATCATCTATCTCGTATGAAGCAGAGCGTTCCTTTTTTTAAAGCTTCTTTAAAGTTTTCTTGGGTTCTGTTAATCGTGATTGCGATCGCAATTTTATTACGGATTCTCAACCTCGGAAGTCGTGAATTTTGGTATGATGAAGTCTTATCGCTTCTCGTCTCCACAGGCCAAGGAATTAACTATCGAGGACCGAAACAGTTACCCGTTGATCTGAGCGATTATACGGCTTTGTTGAACCTGCCGCCCGAGTCTTCCATTGGCAATGTCCTAGAAACTGTAAAAAATATCTTCAAAAGTCTTCTGGGTGATGTCCATCCACCCGTTTCATTTCTCAGCCTGCACGTTTGGCTGCGACTGTTTGGCAATAGCGAAGCAGCGTTGCGGGGTTTAGTCACGTTACTGAGTGCAGGAGCAATCGCCAGTGCTTACGGATTGGGACGGTTTTTGATGGGACATCGCGGCGGACTCCTCCTCGCTGCGTTATTAGCAGCAAATCCTTATTATTTATCTCATTCTTTGACCATCCGGATGTATGGATTTCTGATTCTGTGGACAATCTTGAGTGCTTGGGCATTGCTAGAGCTGGTTGGAGTTCATAACTTAGGACTCAAAACAGAGAGGGACGTGAATTCAGACGTCACCAGTCACACGGATAAATCTATTCATCCTTTTGTCTGGAGTCTGATTCTAATTGGCTCAGTGGTAGCTGGACTGTCGACACAATACCTATTTGCCTACTGGGTATTAACGCTAGGCATCTTTGTCCTAATCTTTGACTGGCGTCACTGGTGGCAGCATGGATTGCGTTTAGGCGCTGGCGTCCTACTAGCCGTTCCTTGGGTGCTGTGGGGAACCCGACAGCAATTGAACAATCGCGGTGAGTCGGTGAGTCAGATTTCCAACGAGGATACGTCTGCGGTTCTCCAGCACTTTCAAGATGTTACTCAGACATTAGGAGCTCACTTAGTTGTAGGAGACTGGATCACGAGTCTACCGCCAGTGATCGTAACTCTAGCTGGATGCATTGCGATCGTAGTCTTAGGAGTCTGCATCGCTACCCTCTGGCGGCAAGGGCAGCACCGTTCCCTACGAGTCGCCTTAGCATTAGGAATCCTTCCGTTAGTATTGGCACTAAGCGTGGATGTGATTACAGGCAAGTTCACGGTGGGTTTTGGTTGGGGACGCGCAATAATTTTTATTCTGCCTGGATGCTTGCTATTGCTGGCACTGGGGTTGGAACGGGCAGCTAAACAATGGCGAATTCCATTGACAGTTGCGTTGCTACTGTTCTTTTTAAGCGTGAGCGTGGCTGATTTGGGGACTCGACCTCGTTGGATGTTCCATCAAGTCGCAGATCTAATCGAACAGGATGCGACAGCGCCAACGTTAATCGCCATGAACTCCCGCGCCTGGGGTCATGTACTACGTTTGGCTTACTATATTCCATCCAAGTCACCTGTAATGCTATTGGCTCAGAGTTCTGACAAACTGATACCTGCTTTAGAAAAGACGCTTGTCTCTAAACCAGCCGAGTATCAACGCCTTCTTTGGCTAGATAGCGCTGCTCCCGTCTGGGGCTCTCCCAGTACAGACGCCCAAAAACAACAAATTCAGCAAATAATAGAAGGTCAGTTCAAATTGGAGAAGACGTTGCCTCTGACAGGAACAATGAAATTCGATAATTTTACGGCTCACCTTTACCAGCGTCCTTGAAAACGGTCTAAGAATTACGAGAAAGCTCGTATTAAGGTTGCCAAACACCATAACCACATCACTAGCACTCGCAAACAAACTGAGCTCTCTTCAAATCCATAGTCTTAAGCTGTGTATTCGTAGCCATCCGTTGCTGGTGCCGGATGAGGTGGTTGATGACCCAAACTATATCCGCAGGCTTGTGAACAGCATTTATGCTGATCCCCAAAACCAGGGGCTAACTTGTTATGACTGTACGTTAGCAGGTTGACAGGGTAGCAAGTCCGAGTTAGGGTTTGGGACTTTCCAAGTTTCATTTTCTAATCTTCTAACCCCTATTCTTTGTGTAATGTCAAAGAATGCAAAGGAATTTGAAGAGAAATCAAGGGAGTCTGTTCACTAGAATACAAAGTGCTACCGTTGAAAGTATCCTCCAAGAGCAGCCTTCCCGCCTCCGCTGTTCTTTACGATTAAAACACTACACGATGGAGTAGTCAGTATGAAGCTAGTGATCCAGGGTAAAAATATTGAAATTACCGATGCCATTCGTGAGTATGTACATCAAAAAATTGAAAAGGCGGTTAACCACTTTCAGAACCTGACCACTGAGGTCGATGTACATCTATCTGTGGCTCGCAATCCCCGGATAAATTCTAAGCAGACTGCTGAAGTGACTATCTATGCCAACGGCTCAGTAATTCGCGCCCAAGAGGGAAGCGAGGACTTGTACGCCAGCATTGACCTGGTCGCCGATAAGATTCAACGCCAACTACGGAAATACAAGGAGAAGTTGCAACATAAAAAGACCCACGATCAGCCCAAAATTGGCGTGATAGTCGAGGAAGCAACAGTAGTCAACGATCTAATTGGCGATCGCACCCCCGAACTTCCTAACGAAGTGGTGCGTATGAAGTATTTCGCGATGCCACCAATGACGATAGAGGAAGCGTTGGAGCAGCTACAACTGGTGGATCACGACTTTTATATGTTCCGAAATGCTAAAACGGGTGAGATCAATGTCATTTATGAACGCAACCATGGTGGCTATGGCGTAATTCAGCCTCGCAATGGCAATGGCCATACGAATCACAAAAACGGCAAGTCAGCTCAAAATGTTGAGTATTTAGCAGATAAATCAAGCAAGTTCTAATCTCTCTTGCCAAAGTAAACTTTTCACTGGTGTTCGGTCTTAAATGAAGAATTCTCCAGGAGGATAAGCAGGGTTTGACAAGCAGGTAAGTTGCAATAAACGCAGTAATTTTGCCTGTTATTCTTAAGCACCAGCCGCATTACCCGCCTGGGGTTTAAACCCCAGGCTAACAGCTAAAGTCTTCTGAAGAAGACTGAGTAAGAGTTTCAGTCCATTTCAATGGAC
>JAIUYC010000155.1 GCA_020216575.1 Coleofasciculus sp. S288
TGGCAATCTGCTCTTGGTAAAACGTCACCTGTTGCTCGACATCTTGCAGCTGTTCTCTCAAAACTCGCATTTGAGCTTGGTGACGCTCTGAAACCTCCTGCGGCGGCGTGAAGTTGGCGTTGCCTTTAACAAGGCGGAATAGTTCTTGAGACAGCTGCTGCACCAACTGGTCTCTCAGGTGCAACTCTTCTCGCAAACGAGAAGCTTCAACTTGAAGCGATTGTAGAGTTGGGATTTCAGTCTGGATCACGATGGCTTACAGCTCCGATACTATAGTACTCCCAGGGGCAGAAGGTGACAGGCAGCGCTGCTAGCGTAACATACCCTCAGGCTCGTCGTTCATCAAAATTCCTGTTGCAAGTTAATTTACCATTTGCATCAGGTAAATGACACCTGGAAAGCTACCATTATTTCTAATTATTTACGCAGTTTCCAGTTGAGTCGTGGTTGGTGGATAGGCTGACTTTTTCGTGGCGAAGGTATATAAGCAAGTTGATCCCTCTCAGCTAAAGAGTAGAGCCTTCGATTACTATTGAGGTGAATCGAGAGCAAGTTGCCCCAATGAGTTCAGCAAGCAGCGCAAAGACGATTAAGTTTGGCACCGATGGCTGGCGAGGGATTATCGCCGATGACTTTACCTTCTCGAACGTGTGTAAGGTAACTCGTGCGATCTCAAGTTATCTAGAAACCGCCTATTCCAAAGACCGCCCCGTACTAGTAGCCTACGACACTCGCTTCTTAGCCGACCAGTTTGCTCACACTGCTGCTGAAGTTCTAGCTGACTTGGAGTGGACGGTGAGCATTGTCGGGCGGGATTGCCCCACGCCAGTCATTGCTTACAATGCCTATCATCTCAACTCCGCTGGGGCGCTGATGTTCACCGCCAGCCACAACCCAGCCCCCTACTGTGGCATCAAGTACATCCCCGACTATGCAGGACCTGCCACTCCCGAAATTACGGATACGATTGTTGCTAATATCGAAGGCGCGGATGATTCGCCACCCATCGGGAAGAACCGGGATAAAATTTCCACCTTTAACCCCAAACCCGCCTATTTAGAGTTTATTTCTACGCTGCTGGATGTCGAGCGGATTCGTCGTGCCAAACTAAAGGTGAAGTACGATGCCCTTTACTCTACCTCTCGCGGTTATCTAAATACAGTTCTAGAAGACTGCGGTTGCCAAACAGAAAGTTTCCATACTACTCGCGATGTCTTGTTTGGGGGCGGGATGCCGGAAGCCAAGGGTGAGCAGTTGATGGAGCTAATAGAAGCTGTCCAAAAAGATAACGCTGATTTAGGGCTAGCAACCGATGGCGATAGCGATCGCTTCGCGATTATTGACGAGCAAGGTCATGTTCTCACCCCTAACATCGTACTCCTGTTGCTGGCGCGTCACCTAATTAAAAATAAAGGCAAGACGGGCGCAATTGTCCGTACTGTTGCCACTACTCACCTGTTGGATACCTTTGCCAACAAGTATGGGTTACAGCTCTACGAAACGGCTGTAGGCTTCAAGTACATCGGTCAGAAAATGCGCGAGACTCAGGTACTAATTGGTGGCGAAGAGTCGGGCGGATTGAGCATTATTGGGCATATCCCCGAAAAAGACGGCATTCTGGCAGGTATGCTTGTAGCAGAAGCGATCGCCTATGAAGGAAAGCCTTTGAGTCAGTTGGTCGAGGAAGCGATCGCTGAAGCTGGCGGTCTTCTCTACAATAACCGCCTCGATTTACACCTGAGCGATGCTCACAAGGTAGCAATTCTAGACTCTTTCACCAAAAATCCCCCCGCCGACATAGCTGGCATCAAAGTCAAGGAAATTGGTCGCAAAGACGGCATTAAGCTTTACCTAGCAGACGGCAGTTGGGTTCTTCTACGCCCATCCGGAACCGAACCCCTGATGCGTGTCTACCTCGAAACCAACTCTCCAGACAAGCTACAACCCATTGCTGAAATTTTGGAGTTGATGATTAAGAGGTTGGAACGGTAAGAGTGTAACCGCCTTGTTAGTTGTTTGCCAATGACAACTGACAACTGACAACTGACAACCGATAGCTATGAAAACATTTACTAGTTTGCTTACATCCCTAATCGTCGCTATTTGGATCGGAGCGATCGCTATTCTATCCATCCAAAACATTACGCCAGTATCGCTGAAATTTCTCACCTTGGAGTCAATTCAGCTACCTGTGGGTCTTGTCTTGGCGTTTAGTGTAGGTATCGGTCTGATTGTAGGCGCGATCGCACCCATTTTGTGGCAACTGGATGGAGGAAGAAGGGAACGGTATCGGTATGAAGATGAGGACTTCTAAAGAATCGCTAATCGATGATGGCAAGAATGATAATCATCTGTTCTTAGCAGATCTGAGGCTCTCCTGTGTAAGTAGACGCGATTGGGCAAGATCGTAGACAGGATAAACAGGAAGACAGATAACGTTCAGCTCTTACTGCCTGTAAACGTCACCCCAGAGATAAAATAACGATTGAAAAACGCATAAATTGCCAAAGCTGGCAACGTAAATACCATAGATGCTGCCATAATGTAGTTCCAATAACTAATGAATTGACCCTTAAATGTATTTAACCCCAAAGGTAACGTAAACATTTCTGGATCAGATAAAATCATCAAAGGCATCAAGAAATTATTCCAAGCTCCCATAAAAATAAAGATAGCTTGTGCCGCTAAAGCTGGCTTTGCCAATGGCAGTACAATTTGTAAAAACATTTCCCAGCGACTTAAGCCATCCAGTGCTGCCGCTTCCTCTAGTTCCTTAGGGAAACTAATAAAAAACTGCCGCATCATAAAAATAAACGTAGCATTTGCCACATTCGGCACAATTAATCCCTGATACGTATTCAGCCATCCCAAAGACTTTAAGACTAAATAGGTAGGAAGTAGGGTTACTTGTCCGGGAATCATCAAAACTGCCAATATTAATCCAAATATGAGTTGATTCCCTAGAAACTGAATTCTGGCTAAGGCGTACCCTGCCATTGAGTTAAATAAAAGATTTAATAGGGTGACACAGACAGCCACAAAGACACTGTTGAAAAACCAGCGTCCAAATAAGGGGGTTGCCAGAAAAATGTTTCGGTAGTTATCAAGAGTAAAATTGTGAGGGATGAAATTCATGCCTCCTGTAACAATTTCGTTGAGTGGCTTGAACGAAGCTGACAGCGCCCAAGCGAAGGGTAAAAATGTCACAATGGAGTACAAAATTAAAATGGCATAGAAGATTCCTGTTAGCCAACGAAATTGCTTCACGTTTAATCATCTCCTAGTCCACTCGTTCTTCTTTGAATAAACGACCTTGGATAAAGGTCGCTAACATAATTACGCCAGCGAGCATCAAGGCTAAGGCAGAAGCATAACCCATGTCTAAATTCTTAAACGCATACTGGTAGATCAGCAGTACAACTGTTAGGGTAGAGTTGTTCGGTCCTCCAGAACCAGCGGAGAAGATATAAGACTGGTCAAATAACTGAAATGTGCCGATGACACCCATAACCATGATGAAAAAGGTTACAGGTTTGAGCCAAGGCAATGTAATGTTGATAAATTGATCGAAGTCATTAGCACCATCCAATTTGGCGGCTTCATAAAGGGAATTTGGGATATCTTGCAAAGCTGCTAGATAAATTACCATAAAAAATGGTGCTGTAGACCATATATTCATGATCATAATGGACTTGAGCGCTATGTTGGGATCGCCAAGCCAGTTGTAAGTGGGTAGCCCGAAGAAGTCAAGAGCATTGTTAAGCAGCCCATTGGAGTTATAAATCCACATGAAAATTAGGGTTAAGACGGCTGAGGATGTAACGGTTGGCAGAAATAAAATAACTCTAAACCATTTTCTCCCTTTAATTTGGGTGTTGAGGATTAACGCTAAAATAAGAGCCAAGATGGTTTGAGAGGGGACAACAATCATCACATACTCGGCTGTGTTTTTTAAGGCAATCCAAACTCGCTCATCGCCAAAGATGCGTAGGAAATTTTTAAATTCAACAAATCGATAGCTGACCTCTCCTAAGATGCGAACCTTATGAAAGGATAGGAAGACCGCATAGATAATAGGTAAGAACAAAAAGAGTCCTAAAACTCCGATCGTAGGAGCCATAAACGAGTAACCCACGATAGACTCTCGGAATTCGACCTTCTTCCAAAAGTCTTGCTTCATGGTTGGTTTACTTCTCGGGTTCTCTCTATCCAAGTCCCTCTTCCCCCTGCGAATTAGTAACGGCTTTCTTGAATTTCTTGATTCGCGGCTTTTTGGGCTTTCTTCATCGCTGATTTTAACGATTGCTCGCCCAGTAAGGCACTAAGAAATTGATTGTCAAAATGAGTTCTGACGAGTGGCAAGTTTTCCCCAGCTTGCCACAGTGTTGCGTAGGAAGCTCCTTTGATAAAGGGAGCATATAAGGGATTGCGATCATACCCTAACTCGGATAGCACCGACTTGCGAGCTGGCAAGACGGGAGCCATCTTTGCTACGGCTTCCATGCCTTCTTTTCCAGTCAGATAGGAAATGAGCGCCCAAGCTGCATCTTTATGTTTAGCTTTCTTGTTCATGACATACGCTACTGTATAAGCCATTGTTCCCTTGGTACGACCTAGAGAGGGAACTTCAGCGGTTGCAAATTCCAGGTTGGGAAAGGTTTCTTGCAAGTAGAGCAGCAACCAGCTTCCTTCAAGAACCATTGACGCTTTCCCTTGACCAAACATTTCGCTACCTGAGTTAGTGCCAACGTCTGAAGGCAGAGCAGATGAGCGATCGTTTTGGTACTGATCGACGATTGGCTGAAGGCCTTTTAGGCTTTTTCGACTGGCGAAGGCTACATTGCCTTTTCTATCGAATAACCGTCCACCAAACGCTTTAATCATAAAGTATTGACGAGCTAGCTCTGGAGCTATACCTAAACCATATCGTTCGGGTCTTCTATCGCGATTTGTATCGATGGTTAGTTTTTTAGAGTACTCCCGTAATTGTTTCCAAGTTTTGGGTGGCACAGTTAAGTTTGCTTGGCTAAAATGGTCTTTGTTGTAAAACAGGACAAGGGTAGAAAAATCTTTAGGCAAGCCGTAGGTTTTGCCGTCTTTTTTGAATGCTTTAAGAAGAGACTGTTCAAAGTCTGCAAAATTAAACTCAGTAGTTATATAGTTATCTAAAGGTTCTAAAACCCCATGATCCATCAGCAAAGGAGCTTCAAAAGCGTCTAAATAAAAAACATCAGGAGCGGCATCCCCGATCAATCGAGTCTTGATGACATCCATATATTGATCGGAAATGATTTCATACTTGACTTTTATATTGGGATGTGTAAATTCAAAATTTTTCAATAGTTGCGCGACTAACTCTTTCTCGGCGGGAAAACTTTGCCAACCACTGAGAGTCACTGTAGTAAAGCCATCCCCGCTACGAACACCACAGGCAGTTAGGGAGAGAATTACCAGCAGTATGCTCACCCATTTCAAGAAAATTTTATTCATTGCACCAATAGAAACAAACACATATCTGGGAAAACATTTCCCAGTTAAGAATGTCGCTATAGACCGAAAAATTCTCAAAAGACTAGGAGCTTAAGGTCGTTAAATATCAAAAATGACCCGTTACACCTTAGCTCCTAAGGTGTATGCGACGAAGAGCGCTACTCCTATTATCGCTGACGCTTGCCCCGATCCACAACTCACGCTAGAAAGGTGCTTTTGGCGCGATCGCACATCTGGAGGGGCTATAGCACAGTGATTCCTAGGCTTGTCAATCCTGACTGGTGTAGATGTCAATGGATATATTTTTATTTCAAGATTTTAAAAATATCTTAAATAACTTGATATATGATCACTTCGGCTCCCCGTGGCGTAAAGGAGCACAAAAAGTCACAGCCAAATTCAGAAGGGACTAAGTATTAACTCTTGTTGTAGTTGCCTTTAGCGTCGCCATTGAAGTTGTCTCTACCTGCCTAAACCTACTAAACCTCTATGCTCATAGAAGATGTTGCCCCACAAAAATCCCCAGTTCTGTCAGTTCAAGAGGTACTCGAACCGATACCAGAAGCCGAGGTACTGGAGATTTATTCGGACGCACCGCTACCGCACATTACCAGAGATATCGCGTCTACCGAAGTGCTGGAAATTTGTGCTGACCTATCGCCACCGCTAACGTCCACGGTTCCAGACATTGCTCCTATTTCTCGTTCTACCAAACTTCCCAAAAAAGCGATCCGCTCCAGCCTCAAGGCTTCGACCTGTGATTCCGTCTTTTCCACTCTCTTTGCCGGTACAACAGGCGATGTCTTACTCAGTAACTTTATGGTGGGATTGGGTGCTACAAGTATAGAAATTGGTCTGCTTTCAGCAATTGCGATGGTCGCCAATTTCCTGCAACCCATAGGTGCTTATCTAGCAGACCGAACAACCAGTCGCCGTAGGTTCAGCCTACAGTTGTTCCTGCCTTCACGGCTGCTGTGGTTGATTTTAGTCGTGGGAATTTTTTGGTTCGGCACTCACCCCACAGAATCACATCACTTAGTGCAGTGGACTTTAGCTCTTGTCTTGGTTACTCACATTTTAGGAGCCTTGGGTAGCCCATCTTGGGTTAGCTGGATGGCTGTATTGGTTCCCCAACGATTGCGAGGGCGGTATTTTGGACTGCGTAACAGTGTTTCTAGCCTAACCAATCTGATCGGTATACCCCTGTTGGGACTAATTGTTTCGACCTGGGGAGGTGGAACCCTTCAAGGTTATGGTGTGGTTTTGATGTTGGGAGTCTTAGCTGGGCTAATCAGTTTGGGAATTCAGTTTTTCAAGGCAGATGTCAACCCTCAGGCAGTCGGTGGAGAGTTTGTGGTCTCTCCCAACTCAACCCGACAGCCACAATGGTTGGCAGCACTCAGCGTCCTCAAAAACCCCAACTATTTCAGGTTTCTGGTCTACTATGGGCTGTTCATGTTTTCCGTTAGCCTGAGTGCTCCTTTTTTCAATGTTTACATGCTCAAGGACTTAGGTTTAGATGTCAGTTGGGTGACGATTTATAGCAGTCTGGTTGCTGGGGCAAATTTGGTGATGCTGGTCGTGTGGGGCAAGTTAGCAGACCGGATTGGGAATCGTCCTGTGCTGGTGGTGGTGGGTATCCTAATTGCCACGATTCCTTTACTTTGGCTGGGTGCTGGCACGGATTCAATTTCTGTTTTAGTATGGTTGCCCCTGTTACATTTGCTGATGGGGGGAGCGTGGTCAGCAATGGACTTGTGCAATAACAATATTCAAATGGCGATCGCACCAGCCCACCAGTCATCAAGTTATTTTGCCATGGCGGCTGCCGTCGGTGGATTATTTGGGGCTTTAGGAACGACTGCGGGAGGATTTTTAGCCCAGTCGGCTTGGTTCGGTGGCTTACCAGGATTATTTGCCCTCTCGGCTGTGTTGCGATTGGTTGCCCTCCTGCCCTTAATGTTTGTCCGGGAACCCCGGAGTCGCTCCCTGGAAACACTTTTTTCGCGATCGCTTCCCCGTTTGGCTGACAAAACGCCTAAGCTTAACATCAGTAGAGTTGGGAATAGGTAACCTAGGAAACGCCAGAATCCAGG
>JAIUYC010000156.1 GCA_020216575.1 Coleofasciculus sp. S288
GAGCTTGCGATCTGTTATTCAAGTTTACTAGCGATGGAATTGTGAACGAATGACAAAAAACAACTAATCTAAAACGCAATGATTAGGTAGGGTAGATGAACTGATATTAAGCCATGATATAAAACGAAAAGCTCCCCTAAGTCCCAAAAATCCCCCACCTTCCAGGCTTAGGGAGTTTTAACGCTTGTTTAATTGAGGTCGAAACCAGAGTAACTGAACTCGACCCCAGATGTGAATTGGACTCATTAAGACAAGAGACCTACTACTGGGAAGAGTATGGAGTGTCAACCGACTACACTCTCCACGAGTTGCCAATGGTGATTTTCAGCAACTGCCTCTTGCACCATTTCAAACATTTGACGGCAATGATTGTCAACCTGAAGGGGTAACTCTTCATTTTTGATGACAAAACTCATTCGCACTTCTTGAGGCGTCGCTGTTGATTTGTCAATTAACACTTCTACTGTCACGAGCTTGGCAAAGGCGACACGTCCTGGAATCTCCCGTGCCATAATGTAGTCTCCAGTGTCGTAGATAATGTCAAAATTGCAGGATTGTAGAACTTCGATCAGTGATTGTTGAAGGCGATCGAGTGAAACAGCAACGATGAAAGAACAAGTATAACGAGCCATATGTAAACCTGGGCGTTAGATAGTTAGAACCCTCTTATCATATCTAACCTCGGTTGGGGGTCATGATAGGAGAGTTAGAGGAAAAACGAGTGTTCAACATTGAACAGCTACCAGCATCTTAGCGACTCATCCGGATTAAGGGTACAAAAAAACTTAGATGGAGAGGAGACACAGCACAGATGGGTGAATGCAGATGCACGGATAGATGGCGATGAACTTAATATCGGTGTATCCGTGAATTTCCTGTTGTGCTGAGGGGGAAAGAGGGAGAGAGGGTAAGCTGTATGAATGCAATCTGATAGCTAAAGAAAAGCTGAAGAAAGTTGTAAGGGTCATAGCCGAGTGGGAGGAAGTCTGGACTAAGTCATGCGCGGTAAGCTAATTGTGTTTGAGGGTGTTGAAGGTAGTGGCAAAACAACTCAACTGGCGCGATCGCGAGATTGGCTTCTAGGAGGTGGAATGCGATCATGTTTGGGGACTCTCAGGGACCAGATATCGGTGGTGGTGACGAGAGAACCGGGTGGAACCGCCTTAGGTTTGGGGCTGCGGAAATTGTTGCTGGAGGACGGAAGACGACAGGATGATGTTACTCCTACACCTGCACCCATTCAAGACCGTGCCGAACTTTTACTCTATGCTGCCGATAGAGCACAGCACGTTGAGGAATTTCTCAAGCCGATGCTGGCAAAAGGGGTTATTATTTTGTGCGATCGCTATACGGATTCGACAGTCGCTTATCAGGGTTACGGGCGGGGGCTAGACCTCAACTTAATCCAGCAGTTGAACCAAATTGCTACGGACGGACTGGAAAGCGACCTTACACTGTGGCTGGATATTGATGCCAAAACAGGGTTAAAGCGGGCGCAACAGCGAGGGGCGGCTGACCGAATGGAGCAAGCCGATTTAGACTTTCACCGACGGGTGCAACAAGGATTTACTCACTTAGCTTCAACATATCCTCAGCGAATTGTCCGGATTGATGCCAGTAAGACTGAAGAAGAGGTGCATTTGGTCATTCAGAAGATTTTGCGCCAACGGATGAACGAATGGTTTCAGAAGCTTTCTCGGCCCTAATCGGGCAACAACAGGCAATTGAACTCCTCAAAGGGGCAGTGACCAATAACCGCATTGCCCCAGCTTATCTGTTTGCCGGTCCCCCTGGTGTTGGACGGAGTTTAGCGGCAAAGGCGTTCATCGAACTGCTGTTTTGTTCGGATAGTCCGGATGACAAGCAGTTATCGATACAACGACGCCTGCGACAGGGGAATCATCCAGATGTGCTGTGGGTAGAACCAACTTATCTCCATAACGGCGTAAGGTTAACAGCAAAGGAAGCTGCACAAAAAGGGCTTCAGCGCAAGGCTCCGCCTCAAATTCGCTTGGAACAAATTCGGGAAATTTCCCAGTTTCTCAGTCGTTCTGCTCTAGAGGCGTCGCGAAAAGTAGTGGTTATTGAGCAAGCAGAAACGATGGCTGAGGCAGCGGCCAATGGGTTGCTCAAAACCCTGGAAGAACCGGGACAAGCCACAATTATTTTGATTGCTCCCAGTACGGAGTCATTGTTACCAACGCTGGTGTCTCGCTGTCAGCGAATTCCGTTTTATCGGTTGGCGCAGGATGACATGCAAGCGGTGCTACGACAAACGGGGCATGAAGAGATTCTCGCCTGTTCGTCGGTATTCGCGATCGCACAAGGCAGTCCGGGAGAAGCAATCGCCGCCTTCGAGCAGCTTCAAGCCATTCCTAGCGAGTTACTTGCCCAACTCGCTCAGTTACCTAAATCAGTCCGCAAAGCGCTGGAACTGGCAAAGGAAATTGATAAAACCTTGGATAATGAAGCTCAGTTGTGGTTGGTGAATTATTTGCAGCACTACTATTGGCAACACCAGCCTCAACCCAACCTTATCCAACAGCTAGAGCAAGCCCGAAAATACCTCCTCAGCTATGCCCAACCTCGATTAGTTTGGGAAGTAACCTTGTTGGAGTTGATATAGCGTTTCAAGGGAGGCTTAAATCAGTGACCAGTGAACAGTGACCAGTTATCAGGTACATTCTGGGGGATGCGAGAAATGAGCGTGTTACCTACCATGCTTCGACTCACTTCGGCAGGCTCAATGTCCAGCTCAGCAGCCATCTTTGATGGGAGCCGTTACTACTCAGGGATTAACTGATAACTGATAACTGAAAGGTGAGGTACACCGTAATTGCATTTACTATGCCCTATGCCCCATGCCCTAAAACTAGCAACTCTGTGCCTCACTAGATTGAGAACTGCTATATTCCCCATTACTAATACTAAATCATTCCAAAAAAGAAACCGCACAAGAGCAAACAGTCGTTTATTTTACCTTAAAACGTTAAGGTTCAATTGGATTTCTTAATTCCCTCGAACCTTACTACACTAGACAGGAAAGGGCTAAAAACGCTCAAATTCGTCAGAATATTATGGTATTATGGAGGGTTTATAATAACTAGATATAAGAATGCACAGTACTAAGCCATCAGAAATTTAACCCAAGAATTCGACAAGAGGAAATTATGACAGCCAAAATATTGGTTGTGGATGATGAGCCGGATTTAGAACCCCTGCTCTGCCAAAAATTTAGAAAAAAAATTCGACAAAAGGAAATTGAATTTTGTTTCGCAGAAAATGGGTTAAAGGCGTTAGAGACATTACAAATCGAACCCGATATTGATATTGTATTAACCGATATCAATATGCCAGAAATGGATGGGTTAACATTGCTCACCAATTTGGCAAAGCAATACCCCACCCTCAAGGCCGTAATTCTCTCTGCCTACGGGGATATTGAAAATATTAGAGCGGCGATGAATCGAGGTGCTTTTGACTTCCTAACCAAGCCGCTCAATTTTCAGGATTTAGAAATTACGATCCATAAAACGCTGCAATACGTGCAGCAGATGAAAGAGGCACGGCAAAAAGAACAGTATATTCGAGAACTGGAAGCGAAAACCCTAGGGTTAGCTCTAGAAAATGAAAGACGGCTAACTCAATTCTTAGAAGCGATGCCAGTTGGTGTGACTGTTCACGATCCGACAGGACAAATCTACTATGCGAATCGTACTGCACAGGAGTTATTTGGCATAGATTCTTTGTCAGAAGCGAAAACTAAGCCATTGTCTGAGGTGTATCAAGTTTATCGGGCTGGAACTGAGGAATTATACCCAATCAGTGATTTTCCCATCGCTCGATCGCTCAGGGGTGAAAGTGTCAAGGTTGACGATCTCGAACTCCACCAACCGCATCAAATTATATCCTTGGAAGTTTTGACCACACCAATTTTTGATGAAGCGGGTGAGATTGTGTATGCGATCGCTGCCTTCCAAGACATCACCGAACGCAAACATGTAGAGCAACTGGTATCACAATATAATCGTACCTTAGAAATCCAAGTCGAGCAACGAACTCAAGAACTATCCCAAGCCCTCGAACATCTCAAAGCCACTCAAGAAGAACTGATTCAATCCGAAAAAATGGCAGCTCTCGGACAACTAATTGCTGGCATTGCTCACGAAATTAATACTCCTCTTGGAGCCATTCGAGCTTCGGTAGGCAATATTAGCACGGCATTAGACCAATCCATTCGACAATTACCACAACTCTTTCAACAACTTTCTTCGGAACAGCAGTTAGATTTCTTCGCCTTACTAGAAACCGCAAACAAAAACTACGAACCACTTTCTTTTAGAGAAGAACGTCAGTTAAAACGTAATCTTATAAAAGAGTTAGAAGCTCAAGGAATTGAAAATACAGATACAACTGCTTCCACTTTAGTGCAAATGGGGATAACTCAAAATATAGCTCCTTTTATTCCCCTATTACAATCCCCAAATAGTAGCTTTATTTTAGAAAATGCCTACAACTTATTAATGCAAAAAACTAACAGTAATACGATAAGCTTAGCTGTCGAACGAGCTTCAAAAATAGTTTTTGCCCTGAAAAAATATGCCCATCAAGATAATTCCGGACAAATGAGTAGAGTCTCTATTGCTGAAGGAATTGAAACAGTGCTGACCATCTATCAAAACCTGTTAAAACATGGCATTCAAGTTGTAAAAAAATATGAAAACGTTACGGCTATCCTTTGTTATCCCGAAGAATTGAATCAGGTGTGGACAAACCTGATTCACAATGCTATTCAAGCTATGCAAAATCAAGGAGAATTAGAGATAACGGTATCAGAATATCAGCAGCATGTGGCAGTGAAAATTACTGATTCGGGGTGTGGCATTCCCCCAGAAATCAAAGCTAGAATTTTTGAGCCATTCTTCACCACTAAGCCAATGGGAGAGGGCAGCGGTTTAGGGTTAGATATTGTGAAGAAGATTATTGACAAGCATCAGGGAAGAATTGAGGTAGAAAGTGAACCGGGACGGACTACGTTTAGCGTGTGGCTGCCTGTGAGGTCGTAGGTAATAGGTGATAGGTGGTAAGTGTTGAGTGAGGCTAAACAGTAAGGGGAAAGTTACTGTCGCCAGAGTTCGACCAAGAATAAGCTGATGTGCTTTCAACTTGCTTAGTGCAGATTGCCCAAAAGACGCGGGGACGGGGAGACACGGTTATGTAATTTAAACAACGATTAGCTTAGACTGTCGAAGATACGAGCTTTGCTGAAAGCCATGAGTAGAATGGCACTAAGATTAACTGAGCGATCGCGGTTTTAGCCAGCGCTGAAGCGATCAATATGAGCCGTATGCTTGCCTTAACTCATGATTAAATCTAGTGGGCGCAGAGCAAAATCCTTGCCGTTGGCATCACGTCTCCTCCTATCCCACCTTTTGGTGATGATAGTGGGGGTGAGTTCTCTTGTGATTATCGGCAAGCTATCTTCCCCTCGATTCTTCGTCCTGCACCTGCAACAACTCGAAGGCAGCGGCGTTACGTTGCGCTATGCCCGCACCTTCTTGGTAAAAGGGTTTGAACGGGCTTGGAATCGTGGTACATTTTGGGCTGTGATTGTTGGTGCAACAGCGGCTAGTGGACTTAGCTACTGGGTTTCCCAACGGATTGTGCAGCCTCTAACCCAGATTGAGCAAATTACAAAGAAGTTTGCCGCAGGGCAACTCGATGAGCGATTGCCACCCAGTGAAATTCCTGAAATCAATCAACTGGCAACCAGTTTTAACCGGATGGCAGCTAGTTTAGAAGATGTAGAACACCGACGGCGAGAATTGGTAAGTGACCTTACCCATGAACTGCGAACACCCCTAACTGTAATTCGCGGTTATTTGGAAGAACTCGCAACTGATCGAATTGACCCAACGCCAGCGGTATATGAGCAGCTCGCGAAAGAAACAAGGCGTCTAGAGCGATTGATCAATGATTTGCAAGAACTTTCTAAGGCAGAAGCGGGTTATTTACCCATAAAGCTTCAACCGATCAATTTGCGTCCCTTGCTAGAATCCCTCATGCAAAAATTTTCAGACCAGTTGCTCGAAGATGGACCACTATTGAGCTTGGAGTGTCCCGCTCAACTGCCGCCCGTAATAGCTGATATCGATCGTGTGGAACAGGTGCTGGTTAACCTCTTAGGCAACGCTCTCACCTATACTGAAACAGGTTCCATTACGATTCGGGTTCGAGTAGAACCTGAAGGGCAACATAGTCGCGTGCCTCGGCTGTGGATTGCGGTGATTGATACGGGGATTGGGATTGCCCCCGAGGATTTGCCCCATGTTTTTGAGCGCTTTTGGCGGGCGGAAAAGTCTCGAAACCAACACACTGGAGGAACGGGCATTGGACTTGCGATCTCGAAACGGTTGATCGAACTGCAAGGAGGGCAGATTGAAGTAGAAAGTCAACTTGGTCAAGGAAGTACGTTTCGGTTTTATTTGCCGTTGGCGTAATCCTGATATGCAACCGTAGAGGGAGAGGTTTTCAGAAAAACGCCCTCATTGGCAGTAACGTTTACCAATTCACTTCCAGGATTTGCGATCGCAGTGCTTAAGCTGCCATCAATAAACTTAAAAATCCCCTCCTGGAACATTGGCAGAATAGCAGATTGACGCTATCATTTACAACTCAAGTCCGCAAAATTTCCTATACAATATCATGCTCAGGGCTTCGGAACGGTTACAGTGGGCAAGGCGTATTACTGTATGATGCCATACTGTTTTTCCCGACACCTACCTTGTTGAATGGTTAATGCCCAAGGGAAACTGTCCAGACAGCTCTAACCAACTGATGGAGGCTTCTAGGTCACAAGGGACTCAGCAGTACCCTCGAAATATCCGAGGAGATACTTTACTCAGGTTCGCTCAATCATCTGATTGTTTCTCTGGATCAATTAATGCTCCCAAAGCATGATGCTATGACAGCAATGCCCGTTCCGCGTCCACCCTCAAGTTCACCGCACAGCACCAGCGCCTACGCAACTGCTGATGGGAAGCCTGTTTTAGCTCTTAAAGAAATAGTGGCACTGCTGCATCGAGAACAGAACAAAATACAAGATTTATTAAGTTCGCTGGGGTTTGCCTTACGCAGCTTCAATAATTTGAATCAGTTTTTAGAGTTAATCCCTCTGATGGCCGCACGGGTAACCGATGCGGATGGGGGTGCTCTAATTTTGTTCAAGCCGAACGGTCAGATCCGGCTGGAGCAGCTACACTGCCAGGAGGATCGGGCTTGCCAGGATATTCGCAAAGCCATAGAAAAGGCGACTCGTCAAGTCGTGGCAGAACTCGGCGAAGGGGGAAGTGACTCAACAACACCCGTGCCGTTAGAATTGCTGCAAGCGGCTCTTGACGAACAGGTGAGCAACGATCTAGGAGCAGACGTGCAGTTGTTTGGCACGCCGATTCTGATTAAGAATGCCGAACGAGGGCGTTTGTATGTCTTCAGCCACGACTCGCAGTACAGCTGGACGCAAACACGACAGAAGTTAGTGCGGCTAGTCGCTGACCAAACCGCCGTAGCGATA
>JAIUYC010000157.1 GCA_020216575.1 Coleofasciculus sp. S288
CGAATCGGATGCTACTTGCCGAGGCAAACCAATGGCCGGAGGATGCGGCTGCCTACTACGCGCAGGGAAATGAGTGCCACATGAACTTCCATTTCCCGTTGATGCCGCGCCTGTTCATGTCCTTGCAGATGGAAGACAGCTTCCCGATTATTGATATTCTCCAGCAAACTCCCCAAATTCCGGATAACTGCCAGTGGGCATTGTTCTTGCGTAACCACGACGAACTGACACTGGAAATGGTTACGGACGAAGACCGAGACTACATGTATCGGGTCTATGCGCAAGACCCTGTAATGAGACTTAACTTAGGCATCCGTCGCCGTTTGTCGCCGTTGATGGAGAATAATCGGCGTCGGATTGAGTTAATGAACGGTTTGCTGCTGTCTCTCCCCGGTACGCCGGTGTTGTACTACGGGGATGAGATTGGCATGGGGGACAATGTGTACTTGGGCGATCGCAACGGCGTCCGTACCCCGATGCAGTGGAGTGGCGATCGCAATGCAGGCTTTAGTCGCACCAATCCGCAGAGGCTGTATGCTCCACCCATTGTTGACCCAGAGTATCACTACGAAGCCGTCAACGTCGAAGCTCAACGGGCAAATACCCAGTCGCTCTGGTGGTGGATGAAACGGCTAATTGCCACCCGTCAGCGTTTCCGGGCATTCGGGCGGGGGACATTTGAGTTTCTCGTGCCGGAAAACCGCAAAGTCTTAGCGTTCACGCGCACCTATAAGGACGAACATATCCTAGTCGTAGCGAACTTATCACGCTTCGTCCAGACGGTAAAGTTAGACCTATCCCACTTCCACGGCATGGTACCGATTGAGATTTTCGGTCGCACTAAGTTTCCACCGATTATCGATTCCTCGTACTTCCTCAGCCTCGGTCCCCACGCCTTCTACTGGTTTACCCTCCAGGTACAAGAGGAGGCGTTCCCCCACTCTAGACCTCAAGACCAACTGCCGACACTATTTATCAATGGCAATTGGCAGAACATTTTTGCCCACGACTCAAGAGGAATGTTGGCGTCTGTTCTACCGGATTACCTGCAAACTCGTCGCTGGTTCGGCGGTAAAGCTCGGACGATTCAAAGTGCGCAAATTACAGAGGTGATTCCGGTACCGTACCGAGATAGTGAGGCTTATATTGTTTTGCTCCATCTAGACTACACGGAAGGATTACCGGAAACCTACGTCCTGCCTGTAGCCTACGTTCGGATTGACGGCTCTCCTTGGGAGCAAGAGAGTAGCGATTCCCTTCGGGATAGCTTCGCTTCACGCACTGAAGCCCATTACGAACAAGCGATCGCTCAACTCAAAGTTCAGGGAACCGATGAAGTTGGGCTGTTGGTAGACGCTCTAGCTGACAAAGACTTTTTGGCGTTCCCCCTAGAAGCAATTGCCTCTGCACGCCGCTACAAGGGCGTCACCGGTGAATTGCTGGCAACGACAACCGATGTTATTAAAGAATTTTCCATCGAATCCTTAGAACTCGAACCTCGCCTGCTCAAGGGAGAACAGAGCAATACATCAGTCGTTTACGGTGAACAACTCATCCTCAAACTCTACCGGAAGATTGAGGAAGGCATTAACCCTGACTTAGAAATTGGGCGCTTCCTGACCCAAAAAATGAGAGCAGTAGGAGGAGAGGACACGGAGACACGGAGACACGGAGACACGGAGACATCTGGAGCAACACTCGCCGCGTCACCGCGTCACCCCCTCTCCGCGTCTTCCCCTGCCTCCTCTGCTCATAACTTTGCCCCCGTTGTCGGAGCGTTGGAGTACCGTAACCAAGGAAACCAACCCATCACGCTGGGAATATTGCATGAGTTTGTCCCAGACACTAGTGATGCTTGGTCTTATACGCTGGATAGCTTGCGTAACTATTTCGAGCAAGTGTTGGTCAAACAGGTTGATATCAACGAAGTCAGCCTGCCATCCGACTCGCTGGTTGCTAACCTATCTGTCGAAATTCCCGATTTGGCTCACGAAATCTTCGGAGCTTATCTTGCCTCTGCCGACCTTTTAGGTCAGCGCACGGCTGAACTGCATCTGGCTTTGACCTCTGATTTAGAGAACCCCGATTTTGCTCCAGAAAACTTCAACTCGTTTTATCAGCGATCGATTTATCAGTACATGAGAAATCTGGCGGGACGGGTTTTGCTGTTGCTCAAACACCGGGTTCTACAACTGCCACCGGACACTCGACAATTAGCGCAGGATCTCCTCAATCGCCAAGATCAATTGATGGGACGCTTCGGGTCAATCTTGAACCTGAAAATTACAGGTCAACGCACCCGCACTCATGGGGACTACCATCTGGGGCAAGTTCTCTACACGGGCAAAGACTTCATCATCATTGATTTTGAGGGAGAACCCGCTCGTCCTTTGAGCGAACGGCGGATGAAACGGAGTCCTCTGCGAGATGTGGCTGGGATGCTGCAATCATTCAACTATGCGGTTAGTCTGGCACTCCGCAAAGAAGTCGAAAACGGAATGATTCGCCCTGAAAGTCTCCCAGTCATGGAGCAATGGGCGCACTTTTGGTACGGCTGGACTGCAACGACGTTCCTCGATAGCTATCTGCAAACCGCTGGTGAAGGAGCATTCTTACCCAAGACACCGCAAGAACTGCAAGTCCTGCTGAATTCCTATCTATTGGAAAAAGCCGTTTACGAGTTGGGTTACGAACTCAACAATCGCCCAGATTGGGCAGAAATTCCACTCCAACGGATTCTACAGTTGCTGGAATTTTCCGATTAAGTCTTAGCCCCCTTTTTAAGGGGGGTTGGGGGGATTGCGCTTCATGCACACTGCGCGAACGAAACGATAAGGCAACAAAGGCAGATCTCCCCTAGCCCCCCGGAACAAGTCATTGCACAAAGATAAGATAAATCATGGTTACTACTCAATCAGGAATCAACTCCGAGGTGACGTTGTTCACCGATGATGACCTCTACCTATTCAACGAAGGGTCTCACTTTAATTTGTATGAGAAGCTAGGGTCTCATCAACTCACTCATAACGGTGTTGAGGGAACTTACTTTGCCGTCTGGGCACCTAACGCCACCTACGTTACCGTCAAAGGTGATTTCAATGGCTGGAATCAGGATAGCCACCCACTGAGGGCAAGAGGCAACACTGGAATTTGGGAAGGCTTTATTCCTGGGATTACCAAAGGCAATATCTACAAATATCGCCTCGTTTCCCGCAGTGGGTATGAAGTGGAGAAAGCCGACCCCGTCGCACTGGCTTATGAAGTGCCGCCCAAAACGGCTGCTGTGGTTTGGGATGGCGAGTACACCTGGAATGACCGGGAATGGATGGAGAAGCGTCACAAGCATAACGCCTTGAATGCTCCTATTTCCATCTATGAAGTCCACCTCGGTTCCTGGATGCGAGTCCCTGAAGAAGGAAATCGTTCTCTTTCCTATCGAGAACTTGCTACCAAGCTGAGGGAGTATGTGCAGGAGACGGGGTTTACCCATGTTGAATTCCTGCCGATTACTGAGCATCCCTTCTTCGGTTCTTGGGGCTACCAAGCCACAGGTTTCTTCGCTCCCACTAGCCGTTACGGGACACCTCAAGATTTCATGTATCTGGTGGATTACCTGCACCAACATGACATTGGCGTAATTTTGGATTGGGTGCCATCCCACTTTCCTACTGATCAGCATGGACTCTCGTACTTTGACGGGACGCACCTTTACGAACATTCTGATCCGCGTCAGGGGTATCATCCCGATTGGAATAGTTCTATCTTTAACTACGGACGCAACGAAGTCAGCAGTTTTCTAATCAGCAGTGCCTTCTTTTGGTTAGATAAGTGTCATATTGACGGGTTGCGAGTGGATGCGGTAGCTTCGATGCTGTATCTAGACTACTCTCGTAAAGCTGGCGAATGGATACCCAATCGCTTTGGCAGTAATGAGAATTTGGAAGCGATCGCGTTTCTCCGCCGTTTTAATGAGGCAGTATACAGTCGCTTCCCGGATGTGGTGACGATTGCTGAGGAGTCCACCTCTTGGGCAATGGTGTCTCGCCCCACCTTTTTAGGCGGCTTGGGCTTCGGCATGAAGTGGGACATGGGCTGGATGCATGACACCCTTAGCTATATGAGCCATGAACCCATCCACCGAAAATTTCATCACAACCAATTGACTTTTCGGATGCTTTATGCATTTAATGAGAACTTTGTTTTGCCGCTTTCTCATGATGAAGTGGTGCATGGCAAGGGTTCATTGATTGATAAAATGCCGGGAGACCACTGGCAGAAGTTTGCCAATTTGCGATCGCTCTTTGGCTACATGTATGCCCAATCTGCGAAGAAACTCCTGTTTATGGGCGGTGAGTTCGGTCAGTGGCAGGAGTGGAAGCACGACTCGAGCCTGGACTGGCATCTGTTGGAGTATCCCATGCATGCAGGTCTAAAGCAATGGGTGGCAGACCTAAACCGGACATACCGACAAGAATCAGCACTTCACGAACTCGACTGCGACCCTGCTGGGTTTGAGTGGATTGACTGTAACGATTCACAAAACAGCACAATTAGCTTAATTCGGAAAGGCAGTGTTCAGGTGTCAGGAGTCAAGGGCGAGATATCACCAAGTCGCGTGGAACCTGAAGCCTGGAATCCAAATCCTGTAGGGACAGTGCTGGTAGTTTGCAACTTTACTCCCGTACCGCGCTTCAACTACCGAGTTGGCGTTCCGGCTGGTGGGTTCTGGCAAGAATTGCTCAACAGTGATGCTCAAGAATACGGAGGTAGCAGTTTGGGTAACTTGGGTGGAGTACACGCTGAGGAAATTCCCTATCATGGGCGACCTTATTCGCTAAATATCACCCTACCCCCTCTGGCAGTTGTCTTCTTTAAATGCTGCTAAAGGGTAGTTGTAAGACCACAGGACTTACGCACAGATCCCACATCTGGTAAGGACACGATATATCGTGTCCTTACCATTGGTGATTTAGAGACAAATTTGTGTAATACCATTTGATTAATGTTTGCCACAAATCTCGATCCCCCCTAGCCCCCCTTGAAAAGGGGGGAACATAATTCGGTTCAAAGTCCCCCTTTTTAAGGGGGATTTAGGGGGATCTCCAATGTGTTGCATTCTTTTTTGAAACTGGTATAAGTCCTGACCATTTCGGTTTAGGGAGGCTACAGGGAGTTAATGAGTGACTGGCTTGTTGATTCCTCCATTACCAAGTTTTAAATTTCATTCTTGATTTCTTGAAGCCTATCTTCAAGTTCATCACGTTTAGCTTTAAGCTGAGCCTGTTCAGCTTGGAGTTTTTTTTCGGTCTGATGAATTTTAGTATGTTCAACTTGAATCATTTCTTGTTGAGCTTTGAGTTCCTCTTCTTTAGCTTCAACTTCATCAATTTCAGCTTTGAGCTTAGCTGCAAGTTTGGTAACAGAGTTTGACAATTCATTATCTTGATTCATAACTTAGTTCCTTTATGACAGGTATTAAAAGAGTTATATTTAGCGTAGATAAATAGCGAGTTAATTTCTGTAAAATAGGTGGCATTTAAGCCTAGTTTTATCCTTGAATAAAGTCATTGTTAATTGACAAAGATTAGGGAAGTAATGAACTCTCTTGAAACCCACTCTTACAAACATTGGAAAATTGAAATTTACCAAAAACAACCGGGTAGTTTCGGTTATCACTGCTACGGGGCAAATGGTGAAGAAGAGCAAAACGAGGGCTACGACAAAACGCAAGATGCAGTAGAAGCAGCTCAAAACTATATAGACGAGCAGACTAAGGTAAATAGCACGATCTGTCCAGCAAAAGAAGTTGGAAGTCCAACCGAAGATGAGATCAGTCCAGTTCAAGATCTAAATGATTTATGAGATGCTACTTATTTTTCATCCCTCTAAGTACTGAATTGATGCTCAGATGACTATCTCTTTTTTAAGAGAGCAGGGGAGGTAGGGGAGATGGGGAGAAATCACAATTTTACTCCCCAGCGTTAAAGATTTGTTGTGCCGTCAAGTTTAGTGGTGGGAATGTTGGGGATTCGATGAGTTCGCCTTCCTTGAACTGTTTAACTTGGTATTCACCCTTGAGTAATTGGTAAACACTGAGCGTAGGTCGCTTGGGCTTGCCAATGTAGCGTCTGCCGCCTAATCCCAGATAGTCCACAATCCAATACTCAGGAATACCCATCGCCTCGTAGTCTTCTAGCTTCAGGGCATAATCATCGTGCCAGTTGGTACTGACTACCTCGACGATAAGACGCACCGATGAACCTTTCGTGATAATCGATTCGGCTTCCCAGCGCGGTTCAGCAAGGACAGCTTTCCTATCTAGAACTATGACATCTGGCTCATATCCCGATTCGTCAGCGTCGGGCTTGACTACACATTCTCTGGGAATAAAGTAGGGGAATTGGGCGTTACGGCACGTAACACCGATTTCGATGTTGAGAAACCCAGCAATTTCTGAATGTTTGCCTGTTGGTTTAGGCATCCCGACAATCACCCCATTGTGCAGTTCGTAGCGGTGTTCTGAGTTCTCTGGATACCAAGCAATGAACTCGTCGAATGTTACGTCTTTTGGTATAGCTTGAATCATGGCGATCGCGTCCCACTAATCTGGAAGATATTGATTGCTGCCCTCGGTAGGACGGGCATGACAGAAATTATGACCCTCTAAAGTATGCAGAAGATATTTTCTTCCCCCCCTGCTCCCCTTGCCAGGATTAAACGTTGCGCTGGTTAACAAGCAATGCTACGGGGAAATGTTGCAAGATTTGAGCGATCGCAATTTTCCCATTTCCCGAAATCGTTTGCTCGGTGATGGGATTGCGCCAGCTAGACGACGAACCTTGCGGAATTTGTACCTGCGTATCCGCCCAGACTTCACCAAGGGGAGACTCTCCTGGCTTAACCACAGTTGTGAAGAAACGGGGGGCAATTGCGATCGCCGTTGTATCATCAAAGTTTCTCGCAAACGCCACAATATGCTCCTTGAACGTCCCACTAACCTCTAGAAGTTGGTAGTCTCCTTTCTGGAAAACATCTGAATTTGCTTTTCTCGTCTGAAGAAGTTTGTGAATCAAAAACAGCTTAATCCGGCCATCTTCCTTCATTGAAAATAGCTCATCAATCAGCTTCAGACTATCGGTTTGCGCTTTCTTTTTAATCTCCTTCAAGAACGAAATTCGCTGCTCGTAGTCAACCGGACGACGGTTATCCGGATCTACCATGCTCAAATCCCACAATTCCGTTCCTTGATAGGTATCAGGCACACCAGGTGCTGTATACTTCAGCATTACCTGTGAAAGCGAGTTAAAGATTCCATAGTCCGCCACCCACTTCTGGAACGGCAGAAACTCCTTCATGAATTGATTCGAGTCAGAAGGCTCTAAAACTCTCTCTACAAAGGCAAGGAATTCCTCTTCATAAGCACTATCAGGACGTAACCAAGCCGTATGCAGCTTAGCTTCTCTTACAGACTTAAGCATATAGTCTTTAATCCGTCCAACAAACGCAGCATTCTCACCTTCATTAAACGGATAAGAACCAACCAAAGTCTGATAGAAGAAGTATTCATCAT
>JAIUYC010000158.1 GCA_020216575.1 Coleofasciculus sp. S288
AACCGAGGCAGCGTTGCGGCAATCTAAGGCTCGATTGAAAAAACAAGCAGAGCAATTGGAGACAGAAACACAGCACGCCCGCTCTCTTTTGCAGGAACTTCAGCGGACCCAAGCTCAGTTAGTTCACACTGAAAAAATGTCGAGTTTGGGGCAGTTGGTTGCGGGTGTCGCTCACGAAATCAATAACCCTGTTAGTTTTATCTACGGCAATATCGATTATGCGAATTGCTACATTCAAGATTTGATGCGCTTGGTGGAACTTTATTGCCATCACTATCCTCAGCCAGCTTCTCAAATTCAGGCGCAGAAGGATGTGATTGACTTTGATTTTTTGATGGCAGATTTACCAAAATTGCTAGCCTCGATGAAGGTAGGAGCAAACCGTATTCGTCAAGTTGTTTTATCTCTACAGAACTTTTTAAGAACTGAGCAACCCGAAGTGAAGCCAACAGATATTCATGAGGGTATTGACAGCACACTTCTGATTTTACAGCATCGCCTACAAGCAACCGTTAAGCATCCAGAAATTACACTCATCAAAGAATACGGAGTTCTGCCACTGGTGGAGTGTTATGCAGGGCTACTCAATCAGGTCTTTATGAATCTCCTAACGAATGCTATTGATGTTTTAGAAGCCTCATCTGAGATTGGGGACAGCCCCCGCTGCATCACAATTCGTACCGGCGTTAAAGAAATGAGAAGACAGCAGACAGGAGCTAGTGGTGGAGAGAAAAGTCTTCATGCCGTTATTCAGATTGCTGATAATGGTCCGGGCATGAGCGATGAAGTTTGTCGTAGGCTGTTTGACCCATTTTTTACGACGAAACCAATAGGCAAAGGAACGGGTTTGGGTTTGTCAATTAGTTACCAAATCGTGGTGGAAAAGCACGGCGGTCAATTGGTTTGTACCTCTGAACTTGGAAAGGGTGCAGAATTTGCGATCGCGATTCCAATTCAGCAGCGCCCGTTGTCCTCAACGCTGTCCCAGTGTGCTTGAGGTTGTGAGTCTCAACATCCGAGGGATGGAGTATCGGGAGGCAGTACGTCCATGGCTTGCTGTCTAGTTGTTTGAGGTGCATGGGCGATTTGTTCGAGTTGAACCAATAGGGCTTGGGCTTCAAGATCCCCCTTGTTAGCCTGCTGCTTGAGATAGAGTTTGAGTTCGTTGGCTAAGGTTGTAGAAATGTCCATGTTGAAGTTTTATAGGTTGCTTAGCTTCAAGTTGGTTTAGAGGGGTTTTCTTCAGGTTTGGCATCATGAGCTGTCGCTTAGAGGCTAAAGATTTAATTTTTTTCGCTCACAATAGCAATTAGCCGCTTGGCTGACTGCACAAGGAGTTTCCTTTTCCAAGAGATTGGTAAAATCTTTAGGAACTAAAAGCCCGAAAATTCCGTCTAATTTTTACACAACTAAAACTCCCACATCGGTCTAGTGGGTACTTCGGCAATCTTTGGTTATCTTTGATGAGAAGACCAAGCTTTACCACAAGACACTTCTATCATGTTTTGGATTAAACACCCCTCCCGCCTAACGATGCTGGCTATAGCTTTAGCACTCGGACTAGTCATCAATGTCTCAGCTCAAGCTCAGCCGCGTTTTTCCTCTTTTAGCAACAGTATACCGACCGAGTGGAACTTCGACCCACCACCGAACACCGGGACACCTGTGAATAGGGAAGGAGGTGCGACGCGCAACCCTTGTATTAG
Source organism: Coleofasciculus sp. S288 (assembly GCA_020216575.1). GTDB lineage: Bacteria > Cyanobacteriota > Cyanobacteriia > Cyanobacteriales > Coleofasciculaceae > JAIUYC01. Next base: position 1,707 of record JAIUYC010000158.1, read on the forward strand.
AGAGCCTAACCAGGAGCTTACCCTCACTGCCTTGGTGAGAAAAGGAACTGTGGGTTCAACAGTTTCGCCCTATCCGAGTTTTTCTTGGTATGTGCCTAGAACTGACGCTAAGAAACTACGGTTTGTACTCAAGGATGCAAACGAGAATCCAGTTTACGAAACCGAGTTTGCCCTTAAGGATGCTTCTGGAGGCATTGCCAGTCTTCATATTCCAGCCTCTGCCAGCGTAGCCCCCCTCCAGATTGGCAAGGAATATGAGTGGGAATTGACGACGATTTGCGATCCTGGCGATCCCGCGCAGAATATTCCAGAAGATCCAACAGGGAATATGGTTGTCAAGGGGTGGATCAAGCGCGTCGAACTTAGTCCAAGCCTTGCTAGTCAGCTCGAACGAGCTACGCCTGAAGAACGCTTGAGTCTTTATGCAACGAACCGCCTGTGGTACAACACTCTGGAAACTCTGGTTCAGTTGCGCCGCATGCGTCCTAATGATTCCAGAATCACAGATGCCTGGAAAAAACTACTGGCGTCGGTGGAACTGAATGCCATTGCTCAACAGCCCATGTTTGAAAGTTCTACTCAAGCTGTAGAACGCGATCGCAACTCAAGTGCCTCTAGTTTACAACTCCGATGACCGCCTTCATTTGACCGAGACATCTCTCAAGAAACAAGCAGGGGGAGTAGGGAGAGGAGTTTCTTTCACCTATAGCGGCTGCGTAAAGCAGAGCTATCGCGTTGGCGAATCGCGTTTGTGAAACACTCTTAATTGGAAGCATTTTTCCCTTGAAGTTTCCTAATATAACTTCATGCTTTAGGAGGTGTCTTTGGGTTATGAGCTGGATAAGGTCTTTTCTACTCAAATTATGCTTGGCTCTTTCGGTTGAACTACTGCTGCTCATCAGTTTATCCGCTTGGGGACAGACAGCATCAGTACTCGCCCAAGGTATACCAGAGCGTTGGGAATATAAAAAATTTCAACCCCCCAGTGACGTTGGTGTACCGAGTCGGCGAGAAGGAGCAGCTAGTCGGGGCAACTGCTGGACGGGTAGCACTCCTTTAACAGCATTAGTGCCAACTAATTCGTTTGGAGTAACGACAGAAGATTACCCAACATTGTTCTTTTACCTGCCAGCCCCCCAGTTTGAGGCCTCTCCACCCGTAGCAGAGTTTGTGCTGATGGATGAAAAAGAGCAGCACATTTATGCAGCCACGTTCAATACAACTGGGAAGCCCGGGATTATCAGCATCAGCATCCCGTCCTTGGCCGGCCTACCCCCTTTGGAGGTGGGTAAAGATTATCAATGGATCTTCTCGCTGAATTGCAGTTCCCAAATTTCTAACGAGGTTGTATTTGTCAGTGGTCAGCTTCGACGTGTTCCAATTAATACCATCCTCTTTAGTAAGTTGAGGCAGGCATCTTCACTTCAAGAACGTGCTGACTTGTATGCTGAGGCAGAAATTTGGCATAATGCTTTGATGACTTTGGCAGAACTGCGGCGGTCTAATCCTAATGACCCAAGCATGGTTGCTGATTGGGAAAAATTGTTGAAGTCAGTGACACTGGATGCGATCGCCAATGAGCCTTTTATTGAAGTTCCCTAACTCTACCATGCCGATGAGTTGAGTTTTCTAGCTCGCCAGCACTCCCCTTCAGTTGCATTGATTTACACCTGGCTGCATAAACTGATATCAAGCCGTTGATGCAACCCAAGAGGAGGGAATTTTGGACGTTAGAGCAGCAGTAGCCATTGAGGCAGGCAAGCCGTTATCCATAGAAACGGTTCAGTTGGAAGGACCTAAGGCGGGTGAAGTTCTGGTTGAAATTAAGGCGACTGGAATCTGCCACACCGATGCCTTTACGCTCTCCGGCAAAGACCCAGAAGGACTGTTTCCAGCAATTTTAGGGCATGAGGGAGCAGGTGTTGTCGTGGAGGTTGGGCAAGGAGTCACCAGTTTGAAACCGGGCGACCACGTAATTCCCCTCTACACCCCAGAATGCCGTCAGTGTGAATACTGCCTGAGTCGCAAGACCAATCTCTGCCAAGCCATTCGGCCAACTCAAGGACGGGGTGTAATGCCCGATGGAACCAGTCGCTTCTCAATGGATGGAAAAATGCTCCATCACTATATGGGAACCTCCACATTTGCTAACTATACAGTACTCCCCGAAATTGCAGTGGCAAAAATTCGCGAGGATGCTCCCTTTGATAAAGTTTGCTACATTGGCTGTGGCGTCACCACTGGTATTGGCGCTGTCATCTACACGGCGAACGTCGAACCAGGGTCGAGAGTTGTGGTGTTTGGGCTGGGTGGTATTGGTCTTAATGTCATTCAGGGTGCAAGAATGGTTGGGGCAAGCCAAATTGTGGGAGTTGACATCAATCCTGCAAAGAAAGCGCTGGCTGAAAAATTTGGCATGACTGATTTTGTGAACCCGAATGAAGTTGAGGGAGATTTAGTGCAATACCTAGTTGGCTTAACCAAAGGTGGCGCTGATTACAGTTTTGAGTGCATCGGCAATGTCAATGTCATGCGCCAAGCTTTGGAATGCTGCCATAAAGGCTGGGGCGTCAGCGTGATTATCGGTGTCGCAGGTGCGGGTGAGGAAATTCGCACCCGTCCGTTTCAACTGGTGACAGGGCGTGTTTGGAAAGGGTCAGCTTTCGGTGGTGCCAGAGGGCGTACAGATGTTCCCAAAATTGTTGATTGGTACATGGAAGGCAAGCTCGAAATTGACGACTTGATTACCCACACAATGCCTTTGGAGCAAATTAATGATGCTTTTGATTTGATGCACAAAGGCGAGTCGATCCGCAGTGTTGTCATGTTTTAAATCGTTCTCCCTTGTTGGGAGGCAGAGCCTCCAAACCCTTGTTAGCAGGTTGAACCTGGGAACGAGAATCAGAACTCAGTATAGGTATAGCGGTTCTCATATGATTGGAGGACGGGCGGGTTGATTGGATTGAGCCGTGGGAAGCAGATATCTCGGTGAAACCCGCCCCTACGAATCGTGGATTTAGGTGTATCTCAGAAAGGACAAGAAACGCTATAGATTCTTCAAAAAAGAAATTACTTCCTGCTGGGAAATTTTAGAGATGAACTTAAACGCCAAAATAGTCGTCTTGAGAACCTGTAATCCAATCCGGATTTGATGAGCAGACCTCGGAAACCGATTGGAGTGATGTTTTTCTGGAAACAGGCATGTCAAAGCTGAATTATTTCGAGAGGTTTTCAGGATTACCTCGAATTGTTCTACCGCTCCTATCCCTGATAAGCGTTGCTGTCCAAGAGCTAGGCCATCAGGCAATTGCCAGTTCCAGTTTCTCGTCACCCATGCAGGATAGAGAAACTAGTATAAACGATCCGGCAAAGGAGTTGTCTGTAGCTCCTACTAATATCTCCAACTCGACTGCGAGCCTCCTTCAGAGGCGCTTCGCTAATGCGTCCCCCTATGCGATCGCACCTCCTGAAACGCTTGACGCCTCCCCTTTTTCCTCTCCTGCTGATCAACTCAAGCAGGCTCAGGCTTCTCAACGTTTCTTGCAGGTGGAGCGGGTGCGAGGTACGGTAACGTACTCGATGGCTGGGGCGGGAGAGCGTCTGGTTCAAGTGGGCGATCGCTTGAGTGCTGGAGAGGGGGAACTGCTCACGGGCAAAGACTCCAGTGTGGATTTGGCTCTAGATAACCACATGGGCTTAGTTGAAGTCTTAGAGAACACTAGCCTTCAAATCAAATCTCTGTCCGGTTCTGATGATCACAATAGCGAGACTGTCTTTTTTGTGAACAGAGGGCAGGTGAGGTTGTCACTTCGACCCATTCAATCTGCTTCTAGCGATGTTTCTGAAGGGGAGACACCGATAGATGGCACGCAAGAGCATTTACTAGCGAGGGCATACTCCAGTGGAGAAAAGACGGTAGTAGACAGTGGTGAAGCTCCTCTACTCGCTCAACGTAGGCCGAGAAGGAATTATCCTGTCAGAGTTGAAACGCCAGCAGGTATTGCTGGTGTACGAGGAACATCTTTTGGTGTCAATGTCGGACCCGACGGGAAAACTGGCATTGAGATCATCAAGGGAAGCATCGCCGCGATCGCTCAAGACGAGGAAGTCATTTTCCAGGGGGGTGAGTCGGTTGTGATATTACCTGGAGAATCACCAGCACAACCTAGTTCGTGGCAGTCTACCGAGTTGGCAAAACTCCGAATCCGTAGCTTGGTCAGAACGAGTCCTTCTTCGGCTATCGTGAGTGGTCAAGTTAACCCGATGGATATCGTGTTTCTCAACGGTAAACCGATAGAGATAGACTCAGAGGGAAAATTCAAAGTTGCAGTCGCTCTACCGTCGAGTCACCGTCTAAATTTTGTGGTGCAAGGACCGGCAGTTAGAGCACGCTCTTATCGAATTGTGGTTCCTTAGGCTAAATACAAATGGTTTTTGAAGGCTGGAAAGAGCGTTTTCGCCAGGTTCTGGCGGGTAATCATCCCTGGTTACCCGGGGCAGTAGCTGCTGCCTTGTCTGTGGGGATATGGCAACTGGGTGCTTGGCAACCCCTCGAACAGTTGGGGTACAACACGTTGTTTCGAGTCCGTCCCCAACTCGATTGGGATGAGCAAATTGCGGTGATTGCTATTGATGAGAAAAGCTTGGGCGCTTATGGTCAATTTCCTTGGTCGCGCGATCGCTACGTGCAACTGCTACAATCTCTAGAAAAGTATTCACCCGCAGCAATTGGATTCGATATTCTGTTTGTCGATCCCAGTCCACTAGATGAAAGCTTGGCTGAGGCAATCTCGTCGAATGGCAAAGTGGTGTTGGCTGCCGCTTGGGATGAGCAAGGGGAGCTCCTCAAACCCGTGCCAATCCTTGAAGAAGCTGCTGCTAGTGTCGGTCATATCTACCATAAAGTGGATGCCGATGGGATTAGTCGTCAGGCGACGGTGTTTGTCGAATCCAAGCCTTTGTTGGGTCTGGCCACGCTGCAATTAAAGCATGAGTCGGTTGCCGTTGATCGCTCAACGGGTAAGGGTAGCGTCTTTCGGTTCCCTGAAATGTCTCTAGTGTCCCCAGATAGTGGCAGTCAAGGCTTACAAAATATCTGGATTAACTGGCCAGGAAATACACAAACTGTAGACACTTATTCATTTGTCGATGTTGCCGAAGGTCAAGTTGATGCCAGTGCTTTAACGGGTAAGTTAATTCTAGTTGGGTTCACCGCAACAGGACTCGATCCGCTCTCAACTCCCTTGAATCAGAGTCCCCCTACTGCTGGAGTCTATCTCCACGCAGCGTTAGTGGATAATGTCCTGAATGATCGCCTACTCAAACGCCTACCTGTATCAGGAACCATTCTCTTATTAGTTGCGATCGGTTCAACCACGAGCTGGTTGCTGTTCGGGTGCGGGCCGTGGGGAAGAATAGCGATCGCACTTCTATTGCCACCTGTTTGGTTTGCGATCGCTTTAGTCGCCTTCAGTTTAGCGCATTGGTGGATGCCGATTGCCGCGCCAATTGGGACTGTGCTACTTGCCAGTATTGGTGTACAGTTGCGCGAGCAGTACGAAAAGCAACAGCTGATGAGTCTCTTCTCTAAGTACGTTGCGCCAGAAACAGCCAAGATGATTTGGAAACGCAAGGCGGAAATTTTTGAAAATGGGGAGTTAGAACCTCAAGAACTGACGGCAACGGTACTGTTCATGGATATTCGGGGGTTTACCAGCATCTCAGAGAAACTGCAACCCCGAGAGTTGCTCGCATGGCTCAACCTATATTTAGATACGATGAGCCGTTGCATCATGAATCATGGTGGCGTGATTGACAAATACATTGGAGATGCCATTATGGCGGTGTTTGGGATTC
>JAIUYC010000159.1 GCA_020216575.1 Coleofasciculus sp. S288
ACTAATCTTCTATCTGTTTGGCAGATACCTCGACGGCTTCAACATCAATCGTTCCAGGAGGGGTCAAGCGGTTGAAGCGCCCCTGCTCTACCCGGAGAGGTTCTCCACAACTGGGACACCGACATTCGGTGCGATTAAACCCAGTGAATTCATAGGCACAAACTGGGCAATTGCCTTCAACCAGATTGCGTTTCAACCACCAGCGAAACACAAGCCACGCGATCGCTGGAGAGATGAGTACTAACCCCATCAAGATCAAAAAACCGTTGACGAGCCAGCCCAAGCCAACTGCTCCTAACACCATAAAAATTGTTAGGAGAGTAAGCACAAAGCCCAGACCGGAGAGGTTGAACTGAAAAATTTTGGGGGTGTCCTGGTTCACGACAATCTCTAAGGATGGATGATTCTATAGATTATCTCCATCCTAGTCCAGATTCGTCTTGACCTGAGATTGAGGATTCTCTACCGCTATTATTGGCACTGGGGAAGTGGCAGTGGCATTGATCAGCCGTTTTAACTGTTGGGCAAGCGCTTCTTTCCCAAACATAGCGAGGGATTGCTCTCGCAACCACTGACCGTCACAGCGCCGATCCTCTCCCTTGAGAATTTCAATACAAGCGATCGCAACGGCGTCTGGATCGCGGTGGGGAACTCGCCAGCCAAGCCGACCATCTTGTACGGGGTCAGCGGAGCCATCTGCATCCCCGGACAGCACGGGTTTGCCACAAGCCATTGCCTCTAGATAAACAATGCCAAACCCTTCTTGGGAGGGCATGATGTAAGCATCAGCCACCCGGTAGTGTTCGGCAAGGTCGGGGGTGGGAACGAACCCAGCAAAGACCACGCGATCGGCAACGCCCAATTCTTCGGCTAGCCGTGCTAGTCGGGGTTGGTCATCGCCCCGACCGATGACTAAATATTTAACATTGGGGAAGACTTTTGCGATCGCCGGTAAAGCCCGAATCGTGACATCAACTCCCTTGTAAATATCGCCAGACCACAGCCGTGCCACGGTCATCAGCACCTTGGCTCCCTCCAAGTTATATCGCTCGATGAGTTCGGGTGATTTGGGTCCAGGGGTGAAAGCATTTCCATCTACCGCACAGGGCAGCATCTGGACGTTCTGAGGCTTGATATCATTAGCAGCACAGAGGCGATCGCGACTGTAACGGCTGATTGTCCAAATTCCTGCCGCTGATGCTAGTGCCTGACGCTCCCGATGGGGTAGTCGATACCAAACCTCCTTCCCATAGGTCAAAACCGTGTAGGGAATGCCCAACACCTGGCACAGCATCTGAGTTAATGGAGCCAGCAAAATATGACCGCAGAAAACATGGGTTGGACGCCGTAGCAATAAACAGCGCAAAAGGGCTACAACTAAGCGCAGACGCCCTAGCATGGGGTGGCGACTTTTCAGGTAATGAAATTTGAATGGGGAACCGTCAAAGGGATTTTCACACCCCGCTCCATCTCTAAGCAACAATACTTCAGCCCTAGTATTATTATCAGATAGAGAAAATGACCGATAAGCTTGTAATATATCTTTGACGTAGGATTGAATGCCTCCTTCACACTCAAAGATTTCTAGAAAAATAAATACATGGCAATTTGCGCCGTCAATTGTCTGAGTCAAGTTTGTCTTACCTCTCAATTTCCTAACTGACGATTGTGATCCAGACGTTTGTTATTGGACGGTAGAAGGTTTTATAGCACCACTTTGTAGACGCTCCAAATCTTTCAGCACCATCTTTTCGATCAGAGCCTCGAAGCTGACTTGAGGTTCCCATCCGAGATTTTGTTTTGCTTTGGTGGGGTTAGCTACAAGTTGAAAATGTTCATCCGGTCGAAACAGTTGAGGATTAACAACAACATGGCGAGTCCAATCTAACCCAACACAGTCAAAAGCTGCGGCTACTAATTCCCTCACGCTGTGCAACTGGCCTGTACCGATTACATATTCTTCCGGTTCGGATGCCTGTAACATCCGCCACATTGCTTCCACATGATCGCCTGCATACCCCCAATCGCGTTTGGCATCCAGGTTACCCATTTCTAGAGTATCCCTCAGCCCTAATTTAATAGACGCCGCCGCCAAACACACTTTTCGGGTCACGAAGTTAGGGGGGCGTCGCTCCGATTCGTGGTTGTACAAAATACCGCTACAGGCAAACAAACCATATCTCTGACGATGATGCACCATTGACCAGTGAGCGTGCAATTTCGCTGCTGCATAGGGATTCATGGGGCAAAAGGGGGTTTCCTCATCCTGAGGCGATCGGTCAACCTTGCCAAACATTTCCGAACTGCTGGCTTGATAAAACCGCGTATCGATGCCAACTTGTCGCACGGCGGTGAGAAGTCGCGTTGCTGTACCCGTAACCAAGTCGAGGGTTCCAAGCGGATCGTTCCAGGAGTCCGGGACAAAACTGGGAGCTGCCAGATTGTAAATTTCGTTAGGCTGTAGTTGTTCCACAACCTTTAATAAACCTGCCGCATCTGTCCAAGCAACGGAACAGACCTGGATTTGGCTGGCGAGTTCGTCTAACTTGGTTAGACTTGCCTGTCGGTCTGGCGGCAGCAGTCCGGCGACACGGTAACCTTTCTGTAAAAGTAAGCGGCTGAGGTAGTAGCCGTCTTGACCCGTAATTCCTGTAATTAATGCTGTTTTAGCCATGTTATGCTCTATCCTTGTCGCTTTATGGACTTGCCTGTCTAAAGACTTTCAAGTTGTCCGCGAACACCATCTTAGAGGCTGCTGGAAATCAACAGGCAATTCCTTCCATCTTGGCAGCGTTCGTAGACAACTCGCTCGGCAAGGCGTCTGAGCAGAAACCAACCATAGCCTCCTTCACAGAGCGTTCCTGGTAAAGGTTCCTCGATAAGGTCAGGATTAAACGGTTTTCCCCTATCCCATATTCGGATTTCTATCCGCTTGTCCCGGATTGCTAGCTCGATTTCAATAATTGTTTCTGATGGTAATTCTTTATGGGCATGACGAACAGCATTAGAAAATCCCTCAGCTAAAGCGAGATTGAGCTGATGAAATTGACGAGTTGAACTGAACATCACAGAGATATGTTTGGAGCAGAATTGCTCAAACCTTTTCTGTACCTTGGCTTGAACCGCCAGATCGCTCTCGACCTCAAGACGCTCAAGCTTTGTTAACATCCCCATGCCAGACCTTTGGCGAACCCCACCGTACACTAACTGACCAGAAATTGAGCATTAGACCCCTACTTATTGGTTATCTGCAATGATTGCTACCTCTCCAAACGCTCAGGCAAATTGAAGCCAACCTGTTTTTTCAAAAATTATCAAGCGGCTTTTTAACCAAAGGTGGCGAGGAAGCCCCGTCCCCTTGTATCTGGAACAGATGTGAGTCTCGCCGCCCGCGATCGCTAATTGGGGGTTCGGGATTGAAGGAAGTATTTTCCAGCCACTAGTCACCAATCTCCCATCCGAAGTTTCATCCCCTGATAGAGGAAGCACTTAACTAATCGTGAACGGATGTAAGTGGTAATTGTGTTGGGTAGACGCCCTAGGAGTTTATTAGAGCGGCTTGTGATTGAGTAGGGCTTTCCCTGTGATGCATTGCTCACTCAATGCTAGCTCATGCAGCCCTAAACAGGTAATCCATTCAAAATTCAAAGCAGACTGGCGATCTAGTCTATGTAATCCCGATCCCCAGTCGCCAGTTGCCAGTCACAAATCGCAAAAAATGACGCCCGCGAATGTCTTAAGGGCAGTACGTTAGCACGGCTAAGACACTCGCAGGCGTCGAGGCAAAGTTAAATATGGTCTTAGAACAGACCCAAGGTGAAAGACTTATCGATTGGGAAGGTTGCACCAATGCCAAGCCAGAGGGTGACAACGGTGCCGAACAGAAATACCGTAGTCGCCACTGGACGACGGAACGGATTTTGGAACTTGTTGACGCTCTCTATGAAGGGAACGAGGATGAGACCTAACGGAATTGCCCCCATCGCGGCGATACCCAACAGTTTGTTCGGTACAACACGTAGGATTTGGAAAACTGGAAATAAATACCATTCTGGGAGGATTTCTAGAGGTGTGGCAAAGGGATTTGCCGCTTCGCCGATCATCGCTGGGTCAAGCACAGCTAGACCAATGCACAGAGCGATTGTCCCCATAATTACCACGGGGAAGATGTAGAGGAGGTCATTGGGCCAAGCTGGTTCACCATAGTAATTATGACCCATTCCCTTGGCCAGCTTTTCGCGCAACTTTGGATCGCTTAAATCCGGCTTTTTGATAGTTGCCATCGTTACATTATTCTCCTGAATCAACAAAGGTCAGCAGGTCTTCACACTCAATTGCTAACAGTTCGCCTTCATGCTGGTGAGACGTGTCTTTTAAGCTCAAACCAGGACAACGAGTTCACTCGGCTAAAAGCTTAGCGCTCAAGCGTTCTCACGCTCAGCGATCGCGAACAATTTTATAGCGGACCAGAAATGCCTTGCTTGCGAATCATGATGAAGTGTAGCAGCATGAAGACCGCAATCAACCAAGGCAGAACAAAGGTGTGCAGGCTGTAGTAGCGAGTTAAGGTACCTTGCCCAACAGCTTGACCCCCACGAAGTAGTTCAACGATTAAGGGACCGACAAAGGGAATCGCTTCAGGAACACCAGAGACAATTTTGACAGCCCAGTAACCGACTTGGTCCCAAGGCAGAGAGTAACCGGTAACGCCAAACGAAACCGTGATCACTGCTAAAATCACACCCGTCACCCAGGTCAGCTCGCGAGGTTTTTTGAAACCGCCAGTGAGGTAAACCCGGAAGATGTGCAAAATCATCATCAGCACCATCATACTGGCAGACCAGCGGTGAACGGAGCGGATGAGCCAGCCGAAGTTCACCTCAGTCATTAAGTACTGGATTGAGGAAAATGCCTCAGTGACTGTTGGCCTGTAGTAGAAGGTCATGGCGAATCCAGTAGCAAACTGGATTATGAAGCAAACGAGGGTAATCCCACCCAAGCAGTAAAAAATATTAACGTGGGGGGGTACGTATTTGGAGGTAACGTCCTCGGCTAAAGCTTGAATTTCTAGACGTTCCTCAAACCATTGGTAGGTTTTTGAGTCGGTTATCTGCTTAGAAAACATGAAGCCAGAATTCCTAAAAGGATATCGCTGTTTTTGACGGGTTTGCCCCCAGTAGACAGTGAGCCGCCGGGGAAATTGTTATTGGTTTGGTGTGATGGGAAACAACACACCATTTTTGCTAAAGTGACACAAACCAGACCAGGAACACTGACCCAGTTTGGTGCCTTCTATACAAAAAAATGGATTGAACCCGGTAACAGCTATTTTCCTGTCTAGGTTCGATGTAGCTGTTAACTACTAAGGGCTTTGGGATACGAAATCCCTCCTGAGACCCATACACGCTGAATGTGTACTTTCTTATCGTACCACTGACCCGCTGGTTTAGGTGCTGGCAATCGATCCCCGAGTTAGAGGGGAGGGGTTTTGTGGATTATACAGTGAGCCAGGGTTATGGCTAGGGATGTAAGCCTTAGCTCCAACCTACCACCTGCCAATCCTGCCAAAAAAGTGTAGTTTAAGTCACCTTATCCTTAAAGGCTCTGCCACACTAGAAAGTTAAGCAGTCAAAGCCTGAAGTTAAAATTTCGGACATGCATAAACGAGCGTTCTGGGTTGGACTTTTAGTAATCTTCCAAATCATTCTTTTGTCGGCTTGGTGGACACCACCAGCCTTAGCGTTTACAGACGAGCAAAAGCTGTTCTCGCAAGCTTGGCGAATTGTTTCTCAATCCTACATAGACGACTCCTTTAACCATCAGAACTGGTGGAAGCTGCGGGAGAAAGTTTTAAAGCAGGGGCTGGACAATCGTGAGGAAACCTATTCCGCGATTCAAAAAATGCTAGAAAGCCTGGACGACCCCTTCACGCGATTTTTAAGACCCAACCAATATCGGAGTTTGCAGGTCAATACGTCTGGCGAACTGTCAGGGGTGGGGTTGCAAATTGCTCTCGATCCCGAAACGGGAGAGTTGGAGGTGGTGGCTCCAATTGCGGGTTCACCAGCAGAGCAAGCGAGCATTCAACCGCGCGATCGCATCCTGGAAATTGATGGTACCCTGACATCAAGACTGACTCTCGACGAAGCGGCAGCTCGGATGCGCGGACCGATTGGCACAGCCGTAACCCTGAAGATTCAAGGGAAAAATGGGGAACCAAGGTCGATTGAGCTAGTCCGCGATCGCATTTCGCTCAACCCAGTCTATGCCTTATTGGACTCCCAAACCAGTAGCATACCGATTGGTTACATCCGCCTAACGCAATTCAGTGCCAACGCCCCGACAGAAGTGACAGACGCGATTGACCGACTAGAGGAACAGGGCGCACGAGCTTACATTCTCGACCTGCGAAATAATCCTGGAGGGCTGTTGCAGGCAGGCATTGAAATTGCCCGCCTTTGGTTAGATCAAGGCACAATTGTCTATACCGTCAACCGTCAAGGAATGCTCGGCAGCTTTGAAGCGGATGGGTCTGCCTTGACAGAAGACCCCTTAGTTGTTTTAGTCAACCAAGGAACCGCCAGCGCCAGTGAAATTCTCGCTGGAGCCTTACAGGATAACCGCAGAGCTAAGATAGTGGGAGAAAAAACCTTTGGTAAAGGCTTAATTCAGTCTTTATTTGACCTACCGGATGGGTCGGGATTAGCCGTTACCGTTGCTAAGTACGAAACGCCAAACCACCGAGATATTCACAAGTTGGGGATTAAACCCGACTTGGAAGTGCCTTTAGAATCAATTACTCTTACCCAGGTGGGAACGGCACAAGATGGGCAATATCAGGCAGCAGTGACGCTATTAACGAGCAATTCTGTATTGGCTGCTGCCATGAGGAGTTAGTTTCAGAAATCGGAAGCAATTGTTTAAATATTGACACTCTCCTGTCTGAAGACGAGGAGATTCTCAGTTCTTTCCCTTGCGGGTTTTCCCAGACGACTTACCTGACAGGCTTTCACCAACCAAGCAGAGGTTGAGCTGTCCCTGAGCGTAGATTTCCGTTTGCCCAACGGTGTTTTCTAATATCTCAATCGCTCTCATTAAAATGTTAATTGCCGCATTTTCGTCCCTGTCCAAAACCGTCTTGCAACTAGGGCAAGAATGAATTCTAACGGATAGGGACTTCTTGACTATTTCCCCACAATGCGAACAGTTTTGACTTGTGTAGTGGGGAGATACAGCAACAACGACTTTCCCAAATATTTTGGCAAAATATTCAAGCCATTCGCGGAACAATGACCAACTAGCATCCGATATTGATTTCGCTAGTTTGTGGTTTTTGACCATATTCCGCACCTGTAGATTTTCGTAGGCTACCAAATCGTTTGATTGGATTACGTTTCTTGCCGACTTGATGACAAAATCTTTCCGTTGCCGACTTATATCAAGGTGCTTACGAGCGACTTGAATCCTTGCCTTATGAAAGCGACCAGATTGTTTTCCCTTGGTCTTAGAC
>JAIUYC010000160.1 GCA_020216575.1 Coleofasciculus sp. S288
TCTGTGACATTTGACCCGATCGCACAGAAGCTCGACGCAGAACTCGCCTCTTGTGTGGTATGGCTCGATGGTTACGTGACAAACATTGATCGAACACCTCGCAACACAAATATGCTGATTTGGCATCGGCGGCTTTGGCTGATCGATCACGGCGCAACGCTTTACTTCCACCATACCTGGAAAAATTACCGCGATCGCTACCGAGACCCTTTCCCCGCGATCAAAGATCACGTTCTACTCCCGTTTGCTAGTGAGCTTCAAGCGGTAGACTCGAAGATGACCGAACGGCTTGCGCCAGACATCATCGACAGCATTATTCAACTGATTCCTGATGCTTGGCTGGTTGAATCTCCGTTTAGTGAGAACAGCCAACATCGAGAGGCTTATCTTGAGTACCTGCTGAAGCGGCTAGAGCCACCGCATATTTTCCTAGAGGAGGCTATTCGTGCGCGATAGCGAAGCGCTGCTGCGAAGCGCAGATCGCTTGATGTATGATTACGCCATCGTCCGCGTCGTTCCCAGAGTCGAGCGGGAAGAGTTTGTGAACGTTGGAGTGATTGTGTCATGCGCGACCCAAAGATTCCTCGAAGCCCGCATCGAACTCAATGAGCAACGGCTAATCGCGATCGATCCAACCTTAGATGTGGAAATAGTTCGCAACTACCTAGCAGCTATCCCTATCATTTGTGCTGGAGGAGAGCAATCCGGTCCTATCGGTCAACTCCCACAACGAGAGCGCTTCCACTGGCTCGTTGCACCCCGCAGTACAATCATCCAGACCTCTAGGGTACACAGTGGTTTTTGCAACAACCTCGCTGCCGTTCTCGATCGCCTACTTGACGCTAAAGTGCGCCCACCGCAGGTAAAACCCTCTGCCGTGGAACTGACTGGGTAGCGACGCTGAAACTTAATTTTGCCGTAACTCTGTGCAACTAATCAAACTCAAACATCACAACATCATCTGGGTTTGATTTTTTACCGCCTGTGGATTGATACAACTGCATAGCCGCAAGATTGCTTTTATTTGTGAACACAAATGCTTCAGAGCAACCCTGTTCTCGACCAAGTTTTCTAACGGCTTTGATTAATGCTGTCCCAATTCCTCTTCGTTGGTAGGTTTCTGCCACATCGATTGAATACAAAAATAACATTGATTCATCTTTATCCCAGCGTTCAAGAATATAACCAATGACCTGGCCGATTAGCGAGTTATCTAGCTCTGCCGATAACAGAATGTTTTGAGAGTTGCTTAGAAATTTTACAATTGTTTCCTGACTAGGCACTGTATCCCAAAATATCGTAATGCTTGCCTGTGCTTTTTCCCATTCATCAGTTGTCAGGCGAGTGATTGAGAGTTCTTCTATACCCATCTGTGCGCTAAATCCTTATTCCATAGAAATGGTAGAACAACTAACTCTCAATGCGGAATGTGTCCAAGTTAAAAGCCGATAAGCTGACAAACAAGAGACTAAATATTGAGATTTGTTCCATTGATACTGAGAAATGTATAATACCCTGATTTAGGGTGGAGTTTTCCGAAACATAATCTATCGGACTGTTCAATAGTCTTAATTTTTAGAGTAGGCGATAGGATGAATGCCATGAGAATTTTACTCATCTCAACTAAACTCTTGGGGAGTCTTGCCACTGCTTGTCAGAATTCCGACTTAAGCTCGACGCCTCAAACGGGTGACACTCCCATAACTGAAAACACTATCAGTACGCCAGCACCAAGCAGTGCTCAAGCCCCCCAATCGACATCTTCGGGTGGCAAGCCAGTAGCAGCGAGTCCAAATAATGCGGCTTCCAGTCAGAGAGCTTGTTCGATTGGTGCTTATGTTATTGATAAAGATCCACAAGGGCTGAACGTGCGCTCCGGTCCTGGGAACAATTACAACGTTGTTGATAAGTTACCTACAACGACGGCTGGTGTAATTGTCGATCTCACGGCTTTCCAAGGGGATTGGGTGCAATTAACTAAGGCGGAAAGTGCTGAAAGGATGGAGTTCCAGGGAACTGGATGGGTTTATGCTCGGCTGTTGGGTACGAGTACTCGGGGCTATGGGACTGAAGGTGTTTCGGTTTATTCTAGTCCCAGCGCTGAAAGCTCAGCATTAGGTCGCATCCCACCGAGTACCAGTGTCACGCTTTTAGGTTGCGATCGCTCATGGGCGTTGGTTGAATATCAGGGATTAAAAGGATGGCTCGAACCCGAATCTCAGTGCGGCAATCCCTTTACCACTTGTTCGTAGTACCTGCTTGTGTAACTTCGAGTAGCTTGGGATTATATTAGAGCGATCGCTTCCTCTGTGAAATCATCAAATAAGAAACCCCATGTATGACTATGTCATCGTTGGTGCTGGCTCGGCTGGTTGTGTCTTAGCGAATCGCTTGACCGAAGATGCCAAAACTACAGTACTCCTCTTGGAAGCCGGAGAACCAGACCGCATGAAAGCCATCCATATTCCTGCGGCCTTCTCCAAGTTATTGAAAACTCAGTACGACTGGGCTTACTACACCGAAAAACAACCACATCTAAATAACCGTGAACTTTACTGGCCTCGAGGAAAAGTACTAGGCGGCAGTAGTTCACTTAACGCCATGATTTATATTCGGGGCAACCGCTACGACTACGATCGCTGGCACAAGTTAGGGAACGAAGGATGGAGCTTTTCCGAAGTCCTCCCCTACTTCAAGAAAGCTGAAAACCAGGAACGCGGTGCTTCTGAATATTATGGCAGGGGAGGACCGCTCAATATAGCCGATCTACGCTACATTAACCCCCTTTCCCGTGCTTTTGTTGATGCCTGTGTAGAGGTTGGTCTACCTCAAAACCGCGATTTCAACGGAGTACAACAGGACGGTGCAGGGTTTTATCAAGTGACTCAAAAAAATGGCACTCGTCATAGTACGGCTACGGCTTACTTAAAACCCATCTTGCATCGCTCTAATCTGACGATTCAAACCAACGCTCAAGTGATTCGTATCCATTTTGAAGGAACGCGAGTTAGGGGTCTAACTTACCTTCAAAAGGGTAAAACTTATCCTATAGAAATTGCCAAGGAAGTGATTTTAAGTAGTGGAGCTGTCAACTCCCCTCAACTGCTGATGCTTTCTGGAATCGGTTCTGCCGAACACCTTAATGCT
Organism: Coleofasciculus sp. S288; assembly: GCA_020216575.1. Lineage (GTDB taxonomy): Bacteria > Cyanobacteriota > Cyanobacteriia > Cyanobacteriales > Coleofasciculaceae > JAIUYC01. Next base: position 3,148 of record JAIUYC010000160.1, read on the forward strand.
TTGGGAATTCCTGTGGTTGTTGATTTACCAGGAGTCGGGCAAAATCTCCAAGACCACCTAGCTGTACCTGTGCTTTATGAATGTACCAAACCCATATCTCTGGCGAATGCAAGAACAACTCAAAATCTTCTGAATTATCTACTTTTTAGAAAGGGTCCGCTCACGTCTAATGTTGGGGAAGCTGGAGGGTTTATAAAAACAACGCCTGACTTGTTCGCTCCTAATCTGCAACTGTTATTTGCTCCTGTCTACTATGTAGACCACGGCTTTACACAACCTGAGGGACATGGATTTACCATCGGAGCAACCCTTTTACATCCAAAAAGCAACGGCAGTATTACCTTGCGATCGAGCAATCCTTTAGAATCACCCATGATTCAGCCGAACTATTTAGCCAGTGACGCCGATTTAAAAATTTTAGTCGAGGGCGTTAAACTAGCTCGTCAAATCGCACGAGCAAGAGCATTTGATTCAGTTCGAGGTGAAGAATTACATCCTAGTTCTAAAGTCCAGCAAGACGAGGAAATTGGCGCGTTTATCCGCAACAAGGCTGAAACGTTATATCACCCCGTTGGGACGTGCAAAATGGGGAACGATTTGATGTCAGTGGTAAACGATCAGCTAGAAGTCTACGGAGTACAAGGCCTGCGGGTAGTCGATGCCTCGATTATGCCTTTCATTGTTGGGGGGAACACCAATGCTCCCACAATTGCGATCGCTGAAAAAGCCGCCGACTTAATTAAGAGCGACTCTGGAAGCAAATGGGGACAGTAAGATGTTCTTTATCGCTCTAATCGCAGCTAAAACTCCCCCAGAGGGAGGTTTACTTACTTTTAAGCCGCTAAATTGGATCTATACCCTAGTAAATTACATAAGGGACAAACTGAAGCTTTCTACGCTTCAGCCATTGAAACAGGCTGATAGAACCTGGAACCTTAACAAAAGTAATGATACGAACTGACCGAGAAAACCTTGGCTTAGGTACTGCTCTATTAGGCATTACTCTAACACTGATAGTGCTATGGCCAGGGGTATTAAAAAATCTTTTAGCTGAAAACGGTTTTATTCCTCACGGGCATTGTTACCTGTGGAAACCAGGACTGGTGTGGCTCCATGCTGCCTCAGATTCTCTAATCGCACTGGCTTACGTCGCCATTTCAGCTACCCTTGCTTATCTGGTTCAGAAAACTCGCCAAGAAATCCCCTTCCATTGGATGTTCCTGGCATTTGGCTCCTTCATCGTTGCCTGCGGCAGTACCCACTTTATGGACGTGTGGACACTGTGGCGACCTAACTATTGGTTAGCAGGAGGACTGAAATTAATTACGGCTGTCGCCTCTGTAACTACAGCCTTTGCTTTACCGCCATTAGTCCCGAAGGCGTTGACACTGGTTCAAGAAGCCAAGCTTTCTGAAGAACGCCGCTTGCACTTGGAGACGGCGAACCAAGAGTTGAAGATGCTCTACGGCAAGCTCAAGGAGCTTGACCACCTCAAAACCCAATTCTTTGCCAATGTCAGCCACGAACTGCGAACTCCCCTCGCTTTGATATTAGGGCCGACTGAGAAACTGCTGACACAAGGAGGACTCAATGAGGAGCAACACCACGACCTGGAGGTAATAGACCGCAATGCCCGCCTCCTCCTCAAGCAAGTTAACGACCTGCTTGATGTCTCCAAGTTGGAGGCAGGTAAAATGGACATCAACTACGCTGAGGTTGACTTGGCGCAACTGATACGCCTGACTGCCGCCAACTTCGACGGACTGGCACAAGAGCGTCAAATAACCTTTGATGTCGAGACACCAGAGTCTGTCTCGGCACAGGTCGATGCCCAGAAGGTGCAGCGCGTCCTCTTAAACCTCCTCTCCAATGCCTTTAAGTTCACTCCCCAAGGTGGGAGCATCCACTGTGTCTTGTCTATCCATGTCAACTCAACTGATCAATCCTCAGATGCTGCCCCATCTGAAGAAGATTATCGAGTTGAGCGTGCCGCGATCGCCATCCAAGATAGCGGACCAGGAGTGCCTCCGCAGCTACGGGAAACGATTTTCGATCGCTTTAGCCAAGGGGAGGGGGGGGCTACTCGTCGCTTTGGCGGTACGGGGTTAGGGTTAGCGATTGTTAAAGAATTTGTGGAGCTACACGGCGGCACTATCCGAGTGAGTGATGCCCCAAGCGGAGGAGCGAGCTTCACAGTTGAACTCCCGTTGGTTGCTCCCCCGGATGTCACGGTGTCTAAGACGGGAGGCGACAAGAGTGACACTGAAGTAATTGCTCTTCCCTTGTTGGAGGAACTGCGCCTTTCTACTCAGATGGTTGGTACAACTCAAGAGCAGGAGACGGGAAAACCACTGGTACTGGTGATTGAAGACAATCCGGAAATGAATCAGTTCATCACCGGGACTTTAGCGACTGAGTATTGCACCGCTACAGCATTCAATGGTCAGGAGGGTCTGGAGTTAGCGATCGCTCTGCATCCTGACCTCATTCTCAGCGACGTAATGATGCCCCAGATGAGCGGCGACCAGTTTGTGCATCAGCTACGAACTCACTCCCAACTGGATACTACCCCAATTATCCTGCTTACGGCTAAGGCTGATGATGAACTACGGGTGCAGTTACTCCGAGAGGGTGCTCAAGACTACCTCATGAAACCCTTCTCCCTGGAGGAGCTAAGGGCGCGAGTCGGGAACCTGATTGCCATCAAGCGAGTTCGAGATTTATTGCAACAGGAGTTAACTAGCCAAAGTCAAGATTTAGAAGCGTTAGTTCAGGAAGTCACCCTCCGCAGGCGGGAGTTACAAATTGCCCTAGAGGCGATACAGCGACAGGCAAAGGAATTAGAAGAAGCAAACCGCTTGAAGGATGAGTTTTTAGCGATTATCTCTCACGAACTGCGTACCCCGCTCAACGCCATCCTTTTAGGCGCTCAACTATTGCGTAGCCGCAAGCCGAATGAATCAACAATGGCTCGTACTCTTGAGACAATTGAACGCAATGCTAAGTTACAGATACAACTGATTGAAAATCTCTTGGATATCTCACGCCTGCTTCGAGGAAAGCTCCTCTTGGATAAGCAATCAGTTGCTCTTAAACCCCTAATTGAAGCAGCCATTAATACCGTGCAGGCGGCGGCTGATGCAAAAGCGATTCAACTGGAGTCTGTACTGGATGCCTCAGTCGGTTCAGTTTCCGGAGATCGAGACCGTTTGAAACAGATTGTTGAAAGTTTGTTAACTAACGCGATTAAATTTACCCCTCAAGGAGGGCGAGTTGACATTCGACTGGAGTGCCAAGATGAGAATGCTCGGATTCAGGTCAGCGACACGGGTACTGGTATCAGTGCTGAGTTTCTACCTCATGTTTTTGATTATTTCCGTCAAGCGGATAGTTCAACGACAAGAACGTATGGTGGATTAGGACTGGGTTTGGCAATTGTACGGCAATTGGTACAACTCCATGATGGGACAATCGAAGTGGACAGTCCTGGCGTTGGGCAAGGAGCAACTTTTACAGTTACTCTTCCCATGACAGTTACGCCTAACCTAACCCGCTATCTTAACTAGTAGTTCACTACAACAAATTTGACAGGTGAGGAAGACGCGGGGACGCGGGGGCAGGGGGACGCGGAGAGAGAACAACGTGTCATAATTTTTGTGGCAGACTACTAATTGACCCGCTGCCATAGGCGTTGAATTTCTCCAAGGACTTGCGTGTTGGGTGTCGGTACTGTTTTTACGGGTGGATTCACTTCGACACCAGGGATCGTTTGACTCCATGGACTATGGGGAACGGATTCTAAATTAATATCCCCACGGGTTGGTCGGAAACCGTACTGAACAAATACCTGTTGTTGTTCGGGTTCACTGAGGAAGGAAATAAATTTTCTGGCAGCATTCGCTGTTGTCTCATTCACATCGTGACGGACAATCGCAGCCGTTGCTACTGTCTCAATCGTGGGGTCTAAGTAATAGATTTGATAGGATTTGCCTCGATTTTTACCTGATTGCTGCCAGCGAGAGAGGGCAATACTTTCATACACCGCAGCGACATCGGCATCATTGGGACCGCGAGCAATAAATTCTTGGAGGAGAATGTCGGTAGAGCGAGGCGGTTGATAAACTGACCGCTTGATTGTACTAAACAGAGATTCAACACCAGGGTTGTTTAAGTCAGCACTGCCGTTCGTTCCCCCGCCCAGTTTTGAGAGCGCCCACAAGTTTAATGTAACCTGACCACTGTTAGAGCGGGTGGGGTCGGTGGTGACAAAATCAAAGCTACCCCAGTCTTTTGAACCGCCAACCGCTTGCCAGTTCCCTGCTTGCATTGCTTGTTCCACTCGCTGCCAAGAGAAG
>JAIUYC010000161.1 GCA_020216575.1 Coleofasciculus sp. S288
TTGGTCGTCTCTTCCTACCAAAGCCTCAACTCCGTTGGTGATCGCAATTGTCGCGGCTGTTTTAGGCGCGGCGTTTACACTCACCGTCACTTATAAGCCTCCGGAAGTCTCGGTATCAGCTACTAGGGCTAAGACAGCCTTTAAACCGCGAACTGTACCCCCTGTAGAGTCAATCACTATCCCAGATAGTCTAAGTCAGGCCAATCAACAGGAAGCTCTTCCCCCACTTCCCCCCATAACGTCTTCCTGGGATGATGTGATCGCACCCTTAGCATCCAACCGCCTCCACAATCAAAAGCGCCAACGTGATTTTAAGACGCAACGGAATGCAGGTGTAAAGCGATCGCCTCAGCAGGAGAGCAACCTCACGTCATCAACGCAGGCAGCCGTTAATTTGCAAACGTCCTCCGCACTTCCATCATTTGTTGAAGTCGCATTGAAACTTGCTCAAGAGTTGCAAAGCCAAGCTGTAGCCCAGGTTAATTCTCCAACTCAGTTGCACAAAGAGCAAGTAACACCGCCTGTAGTTGAAACGAATCTCACCCAAAATCAGCAGGAATCAGCACCAGAGGCGGAACAAGTTAAACTGACACTGCAAGATGTTATCGTTCTCGCTGGAGAAAACAACAGAACCCTCAAACAGGCTTACCTCGAAAGGATTGCTCAACGACAAGATTTAGCTGTCGCTGATAATACCGTTAGCCCAAATTTAACTCCTCCAGCTTCAGTATCGGTTGCTCAATTCCGAGCGGATGGAATGACAACCAGCAACGGTAATCTTGACTCTGAGGCAAGGATGTCTGTCAAGATTCCGACTGAGAGAGATTTGAGTTTTGGTTGGCTTGCTAATAAGGATGCGACGCTTGATTTAGATGATAGGATTAGCATCACGGATAACGACTCATTCAGCCAGACTCTCCAGCTCAGGTTTGATCAGCCTCTATTCAGAGAAGCTGGAGTTAATGTGAACACAGCTTCCATTGAGATTGCTCAGCTTACTGAACAAAGCAAGATTGTCGCTTTAAAATCAACCCCGATTGACACGATCATGGAGGCAATTTTGGGCTATCGGGAAGTACTTCAGGCGCAGGAACAAGTGAAAATGGAACAGCGATCGCTTGAACTAGCCCAACAAACTTTAGAAGCCAATCGTGCCTTAATCGAGGCAGGTAGTTTAGCCCCGGTTGTGTTCGTTCAAAGTAAAACGGCTGTCGCTAATCACCAACTCAGCTTGTTAACTGCTCAAAATCATCTGGCAGCAGCCAAGCTAGCACTCTTGGATAGTCTTGATATTGACCAAGATATTGATATTGTGGCAGCAGAAATTCCTACAGCAAAACCCACTCTGTTAGAGGCTGACAAACTGGAACCGCTAGCCTTTGAAAATTAGTGCAGGGGAAGTATATAGCATTTCCTAGCCTAGTGAGGTACATCATTGAGCTTCAAGTCCCCCTTTTGAAGGGGGATTTAGGGGGATCGTGTTGTACCTCACATCAGAGAGAACCGCTATAGAAATAAAGGAAGGTGTGAATTGACAACAAAAGTATCGTTTTGGCTTGTTCCCGCAGAAGAGGACAGAGCCTTTTTCCAAGACTTAATAGATAGTCTGGCACGAGAGTATGACGCTCCATCGTTTACTCCCCACGTCACTATCTACTCAGGGGAGTATGCCCCGGATGAATCTCTGGCTGAACTGATTGAAACGGCAACACGAGGAGTTCAACCTTTTTCTCTAAGCGTCGATAGAATTTTCTATACAGAGGAATTTACCAAGACGTTATTCGTGCAATTTTACCCCAGTGCAACGCTCAGTCAGATATCAGAAACGTTACGAAGCAACTCGAAAAAACCATCTAACTATGCTCTTAATCCCCATTTAAGCTTGATTTACCAATATCTGAATGAGGAAACCCAGAAAAACTTAACGAATTCGCTTAATTTGCCAAAATCTGAAGTGTTTTTTAGTGAAGTAAGAGCTATCTCTACTCCCCAGAAAGTCCAAACACGGGAAGATGTGGAACATTGGCAAGTAATTTGCGTCAGTCAGCTTCAATAGCCCCAGATAATACAGCCACTCTAGAGTTTAGTCAATTTATTGTTATTGCTTCGGCTGACTTTATAAATGTGTTACGGGTAATACGTTTATAGTGAATTTATTGGGTGGAAATACCCACTTCTACGCTGAAAACAACGCTAATAGTAGAGTCTTCCAGTCAAGGCGAGTTCGCCCAGCATCCGTTATTTGGCGTTAGCGTAGTGACTCTACTAGGAGCTTTACTACACCTGCTCGCTCAGTCAAGCAGGCTTTTCTCATGGAGTAGCGATCGCTACTATGAAATTTAGGCACAACGACCTATCGGCTGAGTTGAAGCCAGTCCACTGATCGCTCTTTGAGAGCATAGCAGAGTGAATTTGACATGACAATTTATTTTTATAAAGTTGATAAACCCTACGGCTGCTTTTCCAACTTCTCCCCTCACCCGATTCAGATTGAAGGGGTAGATTGGCAAACTGTGGAGCATTACTATCAAGCTCAAAAATTTGTCGGTACTGAGCATGAAGGGCTGATTTCAGTCATTCGAGCGGTAAAGACGCCGATGGAAGCGGCAGCGATAGGGCGCGATCGCACCCGCAATCTCCGCCATGACTGGGAGCTGGTAAAATGCCAAGTGATGTGGCAAGGTGTTCTGACCAAGTTTCTGACCCATACTGACATTCAAGCTATTCTTCTTGATACCGGCGATGAGTTAATTATCGAAGACTCTCCCATTGATTACTACTGGGGTTGCGGTGAGGATAAAACGGGTCAGAACCAACTGGGTAAGATTCTCATGGATGTCCGTCAAGAAATTCGGCAGCGCAGGTTCAAGAAATAATACAACTTCTGAGAGGTGGTAGGGGAACAAGAGGTAAGAATTTTTTGACAACCAAAAATCTAAACCCTACCACCTACTACCTGCTACCTGCCCGAAAGGGCTTAATCAGCACAATAGCTTTACGCTCTCAGCGAAAAACTTTTTCGTTCCGAAGCGTTTTGCGAGCGGGTAATCCGAGATTTTAAATTACAATCAGTAATAATACTTAGCATCTAAGTTATTGGGAAAACCATCAGGGATCAGTGCTTATCTAAGCGATCGCAGGGTTCCTACTTAACTTCCTTGCCTTTGGAGTACGGAAACGGGATAGCCATACGGCTATAACGCCTCGGTAAGTTAACACTGATGCTCGCTCTAGGCAGCGCTAAGGCTCGCCCTGTTAATGAAAAGAGTTTGGCTAAAGCAAACATTTTACATCCATTGATTGCCCGCTCAGCCTTCTAGGAGGTTGCCGTAACACCCAAAAGACTGACTTAAAACGCTTTACTCTTTTTTACGTTGTAAACGAAAAATCTTCAGGGTTGCTCGTGGTGATTTAAATTTTATGAACTTCTGGGTTCCTATGAATGTACTGACGAGCTTTAAAGATACAGAATGCATGTAAATAGCTAAGATTCATACACATTTATAGACCGAACCCATAAAAGAATGTTTTGGAGAGGACGATAGTGCTACAGCCAGAGCTCAACCAGGAAGATTTGTTACGTCGAATCACCAACCGGATTCGTCAATCCCTGGAATTGCAGGAGATTTTAACAGCGACTGTTGCTGAAATCCGAGCGTTACTGGGGACTGACCGGGTAATGGTATACCGATTTAATGAGTCTGAGGGTGGAGAAGTGATTGCTGAGTCAATTTGCGACAATTGCCTTCCCCCCTTCAAAGGGCTTAACTTCCCAGCCGATGATATTCCTGAAACAGCCCGCCAAATGTATCTGAAAGAGCGCCAGCGTTCAATCGTGGATGTTTCTGCGGGGATAATTGGTTTGTCGCCTATCGTGTCCCCTAGAACTGGCGTCGGCGTTGGCGGTAGCGCAGCATCAGAGGCTCAAGGAGCATCAGGTGCACTAACCCTTAAGGAAATTCACTATCGTCCTGTAGACCCCTGCCATGCTAAATACCTCAAGGCAATGGGTGTCGAGTCTTCAATGGTTCTGCCGATTTTGCACTATGATATCCAGGCTCAGCACGCGGAGGAGCGTCTCTGGGGGCTGTTAGTGTCTCATAATGCCAAACCCCGAGCAATTTCGGCACGGGAACTGGAAATTGTGCAATCAGTGGTTGATCAAGTTTCAATTGCGATCGCTCAGTCAGCGCTCCTGTCTCAGGCACGCCAACAACACTTGAGAGAAGCAACCATCAATCGGGTGTCCACTCTGTTACACTCCCTGCCAACCATTGAGCTAAAAGCTGCGTTGGAGGAAACCGTCAGCGCGTTCGGGGGTTGCGGTGGCAGGCTCTACATCGCGCCTTATAAAACAGGCGAAACTGCCGAGTTATTTACCTGCGGGATTCAACCCCTTCCCATCGGCGGAGGACAAAAGAGTTTACTCGAAGAACATCCCATCTTTTCAGCTTGGGCTTCGTCAGGAGTAGAGAGTTTAGAGCGGTTCCAGCACAATAGCAGTACGGGAGTAGGAGTTGCACAAGACGCTTCCAATGTTAGCAAAACAGCGCCCTTAACCCAGCCAGGTGGACAAGCATCCAAGGTACTGGAGAGCCGTTTATTGACAAACTCCTGCCCAATTCCCATTCCTCAATCGCCAACCCCCAATCTCCCCAATTCGGGGTGTGAGCCTCTGACCATTTCCGATTTGTATAATACCCCTGTTTTGAGCGTCCTCGCATCAGCTTTCCAGTCCACTCCGATTCGGGGAATGCTCGTTTTGCCGTTGTGTTATCGCTACTCCTTCCTCGGTTACCTCAGTATCTTTCGTTCGGCAATCGATCTGGAAATCCTGTGGGCGGGACGCTTTGACACCAGCCAAAAACAAAACCTTCCCCGCCAGTCTTTCGAGGCGTGGCGAGAGTTAAGACATGCTCAACCGCAAGAGTGGACGAATCAGGATGTGGAATTAGCGATCGCATTAGGTCATCACTTTGCCATGGCGATTGGGCAGTACGAATTGTACGCTCAGGTGCAGTCCCTCAACGCTAACTTGGAGCGACAAGTCAAGGAGCGCACCGCTAAACTACAACAAGCGTTGGAGCAAGGACGGGCTTTCCAACGAGTTACGAACCAAATCCGCAGTACCCTCGACCTGAAAACAACCCTGCAAACGATTGCGCGAGAAGTCCGAACCCTACTTGACACAGACCGGGTGGTAATTTACCGACTAGCCGGAGACACCCCAGGAGAAGCGATTGTGGAATCCATCAAGGGTAACTGGCTCTCTATTTTAGGGACTAGCGATTGGGAACTGGAGACTGAAGATTGGGGACAAGGGGGAGCTAAAGATGCGTCCCCCACTCCCTTATCGTCCGAATCACCGCTGGCCACTCACCAACCCCCCATCTCCAATCTCAACAAAGTGCGAGTCATTAATGATGTCTCCCAAGCTAACCTTACCCCCACTCATCGAGAGTTCTTGACCCACTTCCAAATTCAGGCAACTCTGATCGTTTCCATTGGAGTTGGTGATCATCTTTGGGGGCTTCTGATTGCCCAAGAGTGTAAAGCTCCGCGCAACTGGCACGAGTCTGAAATTGAGCTGCTCCAACAGCTAGCCGATCAAGCAGCTGTAGCGATTCAGCAAGCCGAACTTTACGAACAAAGCTGCACCGCAGCCGCCACAGCAACGGCTCAAGCTAAAAAACTTGCGACCATCGCCAAACAACAAGAAGCATTATTTGGGGTGATTACCGAAATCAGAGAATCCCTGGATGTTGATACAATCTTTAAAGCCACAACGACCGAAGTCCGGCGATTGCTCGGTGCTGATCGAGTGGCAGTATTTCGCTTTGCTCCTGAGTTTGGCTACGATCGCGGTGCGTTTGTCTCTGAGGACGTAAAACCGGGTTTGCCTCAGGCAAGTCCTGAAATTCAGGACTACTGCTTTGGGGAGACGTATCGTCAGGGCTGGATTCAGTCCATTGCTGACATCTACAATGTAGGGTTGAACGAACACTACATCAAGATTTTAGAGCAGTTACAAGTCCGAGCTAGCTTGGTAGTGCCATTGCCAAAAGGAGATGCCCTGTGGGGATTGCTCTGCATTCATCAGTGTACGGCATCGCGACAGTGGGATGCCTCGGAAATTGAGTTTGCCAGTCAGATAGCGGCTCATCTGGGTGTTGCGTTGCAGCAAGCCGAATTACTCGCTCAGACTCGTGAGCAAACCGAACAATTAGCGATCGCCTTTCAGGATCTCAAGAAAACCCAGACTCAGCTGATTCAGACTGAAAAAATGTCCAGTTTGGGGCATTTGATTGCCGGGGTTGCCCACGAAATCAACAACCCTGTTAATTTTATTTGCGGCAACCTCTCCCATACCAGCCAATATGCTCAGGATTTGCTCAAGCTGCTACAACTCTATCAAAAGCATTACCCCCAGCCCGCCCCAGCCATTGCCGAACAGTCTGAAACCATTGATTTGGATTTTCTGTGCGAAGATTTACCGAAAATCCTAGCTTCGATGAAAGTTGGAACAGACCGCATCCGCAAACTGGTATTGTCTCTACGCAATTTCTCCCGTCTTGACCAAGCGGAAATGAAGCCGGTTGATATCCACGAGGGACTAGATAGTACGCTGTTAATCTTACAACACCGCTTGAAAGGAAAGCCCAACCAGCCCGCCATTCAGGTTGTTAAAAACTATGGTGAATTACCACTCGTTGAGTGCTATGCCAGTCAACTCAATCAGGTATTTATGAACGTCTTGAGTAACGCGATTGATGCCCTAGAGGATTACAACACCACCCGCACCTCAGAAGAAATCAAGACCTCGCCTAGTCAAATTGCGATCAACACCAGTCCTGGAGAAGCAACCATACCCCAAGAAGGGAAAAATCAATCAGATCCTATCCCTACCATTGTCATCCAAATTAAGGACAATGGTCCTGGGATAAGTGAAGAGCTACAAGCCCAAATCTTTGACCCCTTTTTCACTACCAAGCCCATCGGCAAAGGAACGGGGTTGGGTCTTTCCATTAGTTACCAAATTGTAGTAGAAAAACACGGCGGCATTTTTAGGTGTTTTTCCAAGCCAGGAAAGGGAACTGAGTTTTGGATTGAAATTCCCATCCGGCAGCCACAAACACCTAACGATTAATGATGTTTCAGCGATTAAAATCGCATAGTCGCTTTCATTCCTCGCTTTCTCATACGAGGGCTTTCAGCTTTTAGATATCCTGTTACTCTAATAACTACTTATGAATCGTCGCGAGTTTTTAGGTTGGGTTGGCGTTGGTGGCATTGCGAGTTATCTTCCCATAGCCCTCGCTGCCTGTTCTCCCAAAGTAGCTGAGTCAGAATCACCGACTAGTCCTCCCCGCACTGATGGTTTTCAGTCGGTTGGAACCGTGGCGGAGTTAGACAAAAGCGGACAAATCAACAA
>JAIUYC010000162.1 GCA_020216575.1 Coleofasciculus sp. S288
GATGGCTTGCTGGGGAACCATGGAACCGGGGACGTGCTGCATGGAACCGAAGAGAGAACCGGCAACGCGCATCGCTTCGGCGGATTTCGCCATGCCAAAGATTTCGTCGTAAATAGCGTTGCTCTCGGTGCCTGCTGCTGCTGCCATCCGCTTGCTGGGAGGAACCAGCTCAAAGAAGGTCTTGCCACGCAGTTCTTCTTCCCAGTTGACAGTGATGAAGTGGTCTTCAATCCAGTCGCTGGGGTAAACGGGGGGAACGTGTACGGGTGCGGAACGGGCGAGAACTAACCAGCGACCGTCAGCACAGCGATACCCAATATCAACAACATAATCGCGATCGCTCACGGGCATCGGCAAATACCATTCCCGTGCCAATTCGTCACACGGATATTCCTGGATGCTGTGGGGCGCTTGATAGTTCATGTCGATGTCGGTGACATCATAAATCCGCAGCGCAAGCTGCTGCCCTCCCTGACGCCGCAGGTCTTCTTTGTGTTCGTTAGGGATATCCCAGTAAGCGTAAGCCCATTGCGGGTCACGCGGCATCAAGACAATCCGGCTTTCACCATAGCCTGCTGGTAAATCGATTAACCCTTCATCGACAGAGGCAAGCGGACCCCCAGTGCGATCTTCTTGACCTAATTCAAATTTTGCTGCTTCCACTTCTGGTTGTGCCTCCACTTCACGCGATGGACTGAGAGAAAATTTCGTGCGTTGCACTTTTTGGATTTCTGCCAGTAGCTGCGACTTGCGCATCCGGCTGTAACGAGAGATGCCATATTCACTAGCGACTCGACGCAGTTGCCGCAATGTCATCTCTTCTAAAGGTGGGCGTTCTTTTGCCATGAGTTATGCTCTCCAATGGGTATGACGGCGGGTTTGTCTCTCCTGATGAATCTAGAAATTTCGGTTGTTATGCAACATGTCCGAGCGCTGAAATTCTCATCAAATTTTCAACATTAGGTTCTCACCAATTTTGATTAAGGTTTCCAACCTGCTATTGCAGTAGCTAGGTAAGCATTCATACAGGTACCTGGGGTCGAGCCGGCCGTCGATGGTCTCAGAAATACTTAAAATCAGCATTTCTTCGGGATCACCTTTACTCAATCTATGTAACCAGAGTTTTGGATTGAATCAAGGGGCTTTCTCAGATGATTTATCGGGGATTGACGAATTTTCAGGCAAATCGGGGATCGCTATGTTATGTTTTCATGACATTTACTTAGAGATGGGATCGGTCTTTAACTCGGCTTAATTCCAGCTTTACCTGAATAAAGTCAAGATTTCATGACACTAACGAAGTTAGTGGTGAGTGGTTAGAATATAGCCATAAAGATAGCCATGTAGATGAAAACCCGAAAAATGCCTGAACTGTACTCCATTGCCGAAGCACGCGATCGCTTTGCTCAAATTATCCACGATGCCGAAAATGGCAAACCCGTACAGATTACGCGGCGGGGTAAGCCTGTAGCCATCGTGTTATCCCTTAGTGAGTATCAACGCCTGACATCGCAGAAACTCGGATTTGGGGCAGCTTTGGCAGAATTTCGTCAAAAGTACCAAATACAGGCTTTAGATATCAATCCTGATGAAGTGTTCAACGATGTTCGAGATCGCTCTTTTGGTCGGGAGGTTATCTTTTGAGCAATCCGCAATTTTTGTTGGATACCAACATTTTGTCCGAACCCCTGCGCCCAGTTCCAAATCCTCGCGTGATGGAGTTATTGGCCAGATCTAGTGGTTTAACCGCTACTGCTACTGTTGCATTTCACGAAATGCTATATGGCTGTTATCGTCTGCCCAACTCTCGAAAACGTGAAGTGATAGAGGCTTATCTGAGGGAAGAAGTGGAAGCAAAGTTAATTCTACTGCCTTATGATACCGAAGCCGTCAAATGGCACGCCTATGAGCGAGCTAGATTGGTAAAGCTTGGCAAAACACCATCTTATGTTGACGGACAAATTGCAGCAATCGCAGTTGTCAAGAATCTAGTTTTGGTAACGAACAATCAGGCAGACTACGCTGAGTTTCAAGGTATTCAGATAGAAAACTGGTTTACTGATTTCTGAGTGGAGATGCGATCGCAATCCCGCTCAATGCTCTTCATCCATAATGCTCAACACAAATCGAAACCAAGCAGTCCGACTAAGTAAGGTGGGTTATGGCTGCACCCAACCCACCCTCTACTTGTTATCCCTAGGACTTACGCACAGACACCACATCTGGTTGGACACGACAAATGGTGATTTAGAGGTAAATTTGCGTAAGTCCTAAGATTTAACTAGAATCGCAGAATTCCCCATCCGTCTACACGGTGGGGATGGATAGCGAGTCAAAGTAGTGGACTCGATGTCCACTACTTTGACAATTTACCACCAGATTGTTCTTGAATATATTTCTTGATCATCTCCAGTGGTGCGCCACCACAGGAAACAATGCACTTTGAGTCATGCCATAGTTTGGCTTTGTCTCCCCAATAAAATTGTTTTATTTGTGAAGGATATTTCTGTCTTAATACCCTGCTACTAGCCGACTTGAGAGAAGATATCAAGTCAGAGATATTGTTGTCTGGATGCAAGTCAATCAATAAGTGTACATGGTCTGCTTCTCCATTGCATTCCTTCAGATAAGAGCTGTTAGCTTCTAAAACACGTTGAAACACTTCTTTGATGTCTTCTATCATGACATCTGTCAAGACGTGCCTACGATATTTAGTCACAAAAACAATATGAAGGTAAATTGAAAAAACAACGTGTGAACCCGTCCTCATAGTCATTCTACTCAGCTTGCCAAATACTCCTGATTGCGATAATATCATGGCATTAGAGTGCTTCGACTGAACTGAACAAGGGGGTGAGCAAGGCATGGCAACTAGGAGACATACGTTTCGACTGTATCCCAACACAACGCAAGCAAAGAAGCTTTTTGAGGCACGTCGAATTCATTGTTATCTCTACAATGCCTGCATTGCTCATCGTCGCTATGAATGGAGGGCTTCGAGGCGTAGTGTCTCGTATTTCGAGCAGCAAAACTGTTTGCCTGAGTTCAAGAAGTTCTGGGTTGAGTTTGCATATCTCAATTCTCTAAGTTTGCAATCAACTGTCAAGCGAGTTGATTTAGCTTACAACGCATTCTTTCAGGGCTTGAGGAAGCTTCCCAAATTCAAATCAATTCAGAGTTATTCGGGTTGGACTTATCCATCATTACCCGAAAAGTCGGGATGGAAAGTTGATAGTAAGGGTAAGCATGGAAGACTGACTCTTAGAGACTTAGGTATTACCCTCAAAATGAGAGGGCAAGCCAAGAACTGGGGAAAGCCTTCTACGCTCACCATTGTCTACAAGCCTGGATTAAATCAATGGTTTGCTTCTATTACTGTAGAGATTCCAGATGCTCAGCTCTTATTTGGCTCGGATTCTCAACTGAAGTACGAATCAATTGTTGCCTATGACCTGGGAACTGAAACAGCAATAACTACCTATAACGGGTCTGAATTTGTTGAAGTTGCCAATCCTCGATTTACCCAAGTATTGGCTCCCAAAATCAAACAGGCATCTATTGCCCTTAGAAGGAAACGCGCCCCTAACCGAAAAAAGCGAATCAAGCCATCCAATCGCTGGAAGAAAGCTAATCGCAATGTAGCCAGACTACAACGCCAAGCCGGAAATCAACGTAAGGATTGGCAGCACAAAGTAACGTCAGATATTGCCAGTCATCATGACATCGGCGTTACCGAGAAGCTTAATACCAAGGGGATGACTGCTCGTGCTAACAAAGGTAGCAAGCGTAAAAAACAAAAAGCTGGACTGAACAAATCAATTCTATCTGTAGGATTTGGCAACCTAAATAAGCTGTTGTCTTACAAGATAGAAGGTAAAGGCGGATTGCTAATTACGCTTGATACTAAAAAAGTGAAACCATCACAACGCTGTCCCAATTGTGGTGTCATCCACAAACATTGGGCACCAATTACGAATCGCTATCATGTCTGCGATAACTGTGGCTTCGAGGTTGAGAGAGACAAAGGTAGTGTGATGGTCATGTACAACGTTGCTACCAATCAGCAACAGGGGCTTGGAACGTGCCTCTCAGATGTCGGATTGTCAGGCTCTACTTCATCGACAGTTCAGCGAAAGCATACTGGCTCAATGAAGCAACTTGGCAAAGTGAAGCGTCAAAAATCCCAAATCAAAGGTGACGGGAATTTAGAAACCCCGTCCTCCTACGAGGCGGGGTAGTTCATATAACCGACTTATCGCGACGGTAGCGGCAACTCACTAGAGCAAGGACACCAAAACCAATCAAAGAGCCAACCGTACCCGGTTCAGGGACAGAAGTGGCAGCGAGACCGATGATCTTGGCATTACCATTCCCAATCGTGCCTAGAGTCGTAGCACGCCCCGTCTTCAAGTTAATGTCATATAGGGTCGAACCGGAGGCGGCGAAGGCAGTATTGGTAATGTCATTTCCCTTTTTGGTTGAGAAAATATCAAACCCTCCTTGTGAACCGAAGTCAACATTCAGGCTTCCGACTGTGAACAGTTGACCAGTGTTAGGAGAGACAGCAGGTGCAGGATCGCCAGGGAGGAAATTCACGCTACCCTGCGTTACGAGGATGTCCAAGTTGGAATCAATTCCATACAGTGTTGTTCTCCGGGTTGGGTCTGGGGAGGGCGCGAACGAGTTTGTGTAAGCCTGAGCGACAATATTGGGGTTAGCGTTGGCATTAGAGTCTCCTGCGGCATAGGCAAGCGATCGATCCGGTGCATTTAGAGCTAGCCCACCGGTGTTTGCATTCAGTCGCAAGTTTTGCTCGGCGTCGCTGACCACCCGAATTGCGTCCGGATTCGGGTTGAAGTCAACGCCAAAAGAGTTGCCATCAAGCGTAAAGGGAGCTGCGTTGGGTGTAAGCACTAGGGTCGCAACCCCAGTGTTTGGATCAATAGTGTAGACACTGTTAGCGTCCGTGACACCGAAGAGTTGACCGTTGCTTGCACGAAAATCGATGCCTAGCAAATTGCCTTGAACCCCAGTGACCCCAACACTCTTAGTCTTAGTCGGATTATTGGGATCGAAGGAAACTAGAGTATTACTGTCGGTTAAACCAATCAGCTTGATGGAAGCTGCACCTGCCGGTTTGGCAATGCTGAGGAAATCGAACATCGTTGCTACAGTCAGTGCAGTGATGATAGTGCCAAGCTTGTTAAGTTTCATTGGGAATCTTCCAGGTAGTAGTTTTCTCTAGTCTTGTGAGCAAAATTCAGACAACTACGCAGAAGTACACTGGTATATTTGCGCATGTCTGTTGAGGTACGTCCGAAATATCGCTACGGATTTCTTCAAAATCTAACTTCATACAATCTTTAAATTCGCCAGCCTCTTTGCCAGAAAAGTGTGAATCTTTGGTGAAGTGCTGTTCAAAACTACCGAGAGTTGATATAGCAGTTCTCAATCTAGTGAGGCACAGATTTCGGATTAACCTGGAACGATTGGCAACTCGATCGCAAATTCTGTTTCCTGACCCGGAGTTAACTCACACGTCAGCCTGCCACCATGTCTATCTACTACGATTTGGTAGCTAATCGATAATCCCAATCCCGCACCCCGCCCGACTGGCTTAGTTGTAAAAAATGGGTCAAATATTTTCCATTGCACGTCCTCGCTCATCCCACACCCATTGTCAGCAATGCGAATCACAACACGGTCAGTTGTCCGTTCTTTGTTGCCTGTGGTGATTGATGGCTCATCGCTAATTAGTGACGTGCGAATGGTAATGGTTCGGGGGGAGGGTTGATTTTCTAGAGCATCAATCGCATTATTCAGCAGATGCATGAAGACTTGATTTAACTGACTGGCATAACAAGTCACTTTTGGTAGTTGGCTGTAGTCTTTAATCACCTGAATTTCTGGACGCTTTCCTTCTGCCCTCAGTCGGTGTCGTAAAAGCCGTAGTGTGTTGTCGATGTTGTCGTGAATATCTATGGGTTTTAGCTCCAACTGATTCAGTTTGGGGAAGTTGCTCAGCGATAGAAGAGATAAAACAATCTCCTGGATACGCTCCGCTCCTACCTGCATTGAATCGAGTAATTTTGGCCAGTCTTGTCGCAGAAAATCTAAGTCGATCGCTTCCGTCAGACTCTGAATATCCGGTGTGGGATTCGAGTAGGTTTGCTGGTAGAGTGCAATCAGCGATAGCAGGTTTTGATGGTACTGACGGGCAATCGAAAGATTACCATAGATGATGCTAATCGGATTGTTCAGTTCATTGACCACCGTTGCTGCCATTTGCCCAATACTCGACATTTTTTCAGATTGAATGAGTTGAGTTTGGGTGCGTTTTAATTCCTCCAAGGTGCGTTTTAGTTCTGCATTCGTTTTCTCTAACTGACTTGAACTGGTAATATCTCGGAAAACTACAACAACGGCTGCGATCGCACCTTTTTTATCCTTAATCGGAGCAGCGCTATCTCCAACTGGAATGGTTTTACCATCCTTGGAGCACAACAGAATGCCATTTCCCAGATACATGATCGCGTCCTGTTGCAGCGCTGCGATAACAGGATTGTCTACAGGTTGCTGAGTTTGTTCATCGACAAGCTTGAAGACTTCGGTTATCTGCCGCTCTCTGGCTTCAGATAGCTGCCAACCGGTCAGCCCTTCAGCAACCTTATTAAGAGACTTGATGCGCTGCTCTTTATCGACCACAATTACCCCATCCCCCATGCCTTTAAGGAGGGCGTCGAGCATCTGCTCTCGTTCGTATCGCTTCAAAGCGATGTCAATCGCCACGGATAATTCCCGCTCTTTAACGGGTTTGAGGATGTAGCCAAAAGGGGCAGTCACTTTAGCTCGTTCCATCGTATTCTCATCGGAATTTCCGGTGAGGTAGATAACAGGAATTTGTAGCGTATCCCAGATGTGCTGTGCCGCAGAAATGCCGTCGAGATTGCCTTGAAGCCGGATATCCATCAGGACTAAATCCGGACGCAGTTGTGTGGCTTGTTCAATCGCTTTTTCTCCAGATGCAGCCATTGCTGGAACGGCAAAACCCAGTGATTCTAAACGTTCTTTCAGGTTGAGGGCGATGATTCTCTCGTCTTCAACCACCAGAATTTGAGTTTTTCTGGGAGAGTCGGGTGTTGTTGAGATTTCACTCATTCTCTACCTCCTGGAAGGGAGACGGTAAAGGTTGTACCAATGCCTATTTCACTCTCTACGGATACTGTTCCTCCATGCAAGTCTACCGCCTTTCTAACAATTGCCAATCCCATCCCCGTACCTCGAATCGTCCCAACATTTTCCCCTCGATAAAATGGCTCAAATAGGTGAGGTTGGTCTTCTTGAGGAATGCCCATGCCCCAATCCCGAACTTGAAAGATAACTTGGTTATCCTCACACTGGATGGCTAAACTGATTCGACTCTCCGT
>JAIUYC010000163.1 GCA_020216575.1 Coleofasciculus sp. S288
GAACACCGCCTGGCGCCCCGATTACCGAGTGCAAAAGGCAGTCTTGGTCGTGGGAAGTCTGGTCGAGAAAGGATGACGCCAACCCAATCCGCCGATTTTTGAGACGAGAAGCTCCTTATCGACTTTTCAAGCGACTAGAGCCTTTCTTCGGTGCTTCCCGGCAACCGGATCTAGTCTCTCCCCATCAATTGAGCGAACACTCAGATCCGCTAAGCTTCCAACCTGCCGAGTGGTACAAACCCTGCTGGCCTTACATGAAAGCCTTTGCACTGCCAAGCTTCTCAGAAGGGTACATCCGCATCAATCTTAAGGGGCGAGAAGCTCGAGGTCTTGTAGCACCGTCTGAGTATGAGGCGTTTTGCGATCAACTCACTCAAAAGCTTTATCGTCTCACCGATGCCCGCACTGGCACACCGATGGTCAAAGAAATCATCCGGACGCGGCAGAATCCGACAGACTCTAATCCCAAACTGCCCGATGCTGACTTGGTTGTCATTTGGCAAGAGGAATACGCCACTGATGTGGTCGATAGTCCTGATGTCGGACGCATTGGTCCGGTTCCTCACGTTCGCACGGGAAGCCATCGCTCGGAAGGATTCATCTTCGCTCAAGGGCAAGGCATTGAGCCAGGTATCAGTTTACCAACAAGCCATGCCCTCGATGTTACTCCAACTATTTTGAGCTTGATGGGTGCGCCAATTCCCGATTACTTCGATGGCAAACCCCTTCTCGAAACCGCCGTTCTAGCGGGTTGAAAAAACCGATTAGTACAGTCAGTTGCCAAAGAAAGTAGCCAATTTTATCCAAACAGCTACTTGCCAACAACTCAAATTCCAATGGCTTATCTGGAGTCTGCTGTTGACTTTTCAGGTAAAGTAGTGCTAGAAATCGCTTTCATTTCGGACTCAACTCAATCCAACGAGAACCTTTAATTTATCCTCAAGTATGCTTCCAGAGAAATCTTCTTCCTCAAATGCTTCAAAGCCTCATTGGCGAGAATCCTTGCTAGTTGCCTTAGTGGGATGGATACCCCTAAAACCAGGTCGAGTGGTACGCAGGTTATTGTACCGTACAATCTTTGCCCAATTGGGAGCTGGGATGGATATGGAGCCCGGTGCTGAATTCAATTGGACTAGCAATATTGAAATCGGGAATCGGGTGAAGTTCCACCGGGATGTTCGCATCCGATGCAAAGGCGAAAATAGCAAGATCCGCTTGGGAGATTGGGTTCATATTGATCGCGGTGTCGATATTAAAATGCATCAGTCTAATGGTGAGATTGAAATTGGTTCTCACTGTTACATCGGACCCTACACCTGCCTATCGGGCAACACGATCAAAATCGGTAATGATTGCCTGATTGCCTCTCATACAGGCATCTACGCCAACAATCATGTTTTTGCAGACGCTACCCGCAAAATCCGGGAACAAAGCAACAGTTATAAAGGAATCGTAATTGAGGATGACTGTTGGTTAGGTAGTGGTGTCAGGGTGCTTGATGGCGTCAAGATTGGTCAGGGAAGCGTGATTGGTGCTGGTGCTGTCGTCACCAAGGATATTCCTCCTTACTCGATCGCTGTTGGCGTGCCTGCTAAGGTCATTGCTAAGCGAGAGAGCCATGAGAAGCATTCGCTAGAAACAGAGGTGTTGCAAATGATATCAGCAACCCGAACTTGAGTTGAGTAGTAGGGAGCGAAGTTCGCACTACGGTTTTAAAGCCTTAATTAGCATCAACTAAAAAGTTTCAAAGGAGGCTTAACCGTGAATACTTCTTCCCAAAAACCCAGGGTTTGTATCGCTCTACCCGCGATTCAGTACACCCCTCACTCGCCCTATGTTCGCAGTACTTTGCCAATGGTTCCGTATTTGGCGAAGGATTTCGAGATAACACTGGTTTATCGAAAGATTTTAAATACTCACGTAGGTGATCATATCGACCACAACTATTTAACGGTTGTCTATCCAAACGGGATGTCAGCGAAGGAAAAGCAGAACAGACACCCTTACTACAATCCGTCCGACTACATCACATTGTGGAAATACAAGGAAGCTTTAAACCAGTTTGCACGCGAGCATGCCCAAGACTTCGATTTAGTCATTGAGAAAGAGTGGCCTTTGTTGGGAGTCCTTGCTAGTGCGTTTAGCCGCTACAACGTGCCTACAGTAATCCTGATTGAAGCCATGTACAAGTATCCAAAAGGGAACTATGAGCAGTTTGTTCTCAAGAATTTGCTCAAGCAGGTTGCCAGCATTGGATTTGAGCAGGTGCGCCCTTACCTAAGAGGACAATGGAGTGCCAAAACAGACAGCATCGTGGTGGAAACGGAAGAAATGAAGTCTGTTCTGCTTGATTATGGGTATTTTCCCCCAGAAAAATCCATTTATCCTATCCCCTATGGTGTTGATCCAGAGATTTTCGCTCCTCGAGAGCGCGATGCCTGCCGCGAACGCCTAGGCATTAGCAAAGACGCCTTTGTTTTAACCTACGTGGGTTCATTAAACCGTTTTATTCAGGAGCCAGGACCCATTATTGAAGCCTTAGGGCGCGAAAAACCTCAAAATGTTGTCCTCTACCTGGTTGGTGATGGGAGCAAACGGCAAGAACTAGAAGATCTGGCTAAAGAGTTAGAAGCGCCAGTCGTTTTTCCGGGAAGAGTCCCTCAAAAGGAAGCCGCTCTTTATATTGGTGCATCGAATCTTTGTATTGCCCCCTACAATAAGCATTTATACCTGGGTGACAAATTTACCTGCGCTAGTTTGAAAGTTCCCGAATACCTATCTTGTGCTCGTCCCGTACTCACGATTCCTTGTGAACGGATGGAAACCTTACTTGATGGTCAGAGGTATGGGTTTCTAGTTGAAAATCAGGTCGATCCCTACCAAGAGTTTTTCAAAAATTTACCTAGTAAGGATGAGCTTTATGCAATGGAGTCTGTTATCCAAAGCGATCTGGAGAACGGTATCCTGAAAGACAAGAAGATTTTGCTGAGGTGGTGGGATATTGCCGAGATGTACAAGCAAGTGATTGAAGAGACTTTGGCTGCAAAACGTAGCTGTAGAGTCCCTGTTGTGCCAAACCTAAATGTAGAATTCGTTTAAGCCTTACTGGGCAAGGCTTTTAGTTTCAAAAATCTCTTATTTTCCCCAGACCCTTGCCCAGTAACTCTTCTAGACGAATTTTTCAAAGGACGATAGAACCAAAAACGTTAAGTATTATGGTAAACTGAACTGTTTATGGAGAAAATTTTGTTGACTGAAAAAAGTCACCCCTTTTCAATAAACTGAAAAGATCAAGAATTATACTGGTATCTGAACTAGCTGAGCAACACTGAATAGGTCGCATTCAGATAGGTAGATGCTAAAATATCGACGGGTGCAGAAAAATCGTGATACAAGCATTTTTTCAGCCTAGTGATAGCTGAAGAAAGTGTTTCCACTGTAGGGTATGTTTCAAATGAGATGCTCCCAAGCTTTTCTTAGATTTTTCACAGTAGGGGCTCTTTCAACTTTAGTGACGCTAGTAGGATTAGCTCCTAGTTGGGCACTGCCCCTATCTCCTGGCGATCGCCTCAGGCTATTTATCCCTGGGGAAGAAGGCTTACCTGACAACGAACGTTTTAGTGCCACCTACGAAGTCAACCTGGATGGCACTCTCAAGATTCCCTACCTCGCTCCTTTCCCAGTAGCGGGTCGAGAAGTGTCACAGGTAGAGCAACAGATCCGCCAAGCTTTGATTGGAGGAGGATTTTTCCAACCCCAGTTTCTCCGAGTCAGCCTGCAAATTTTTGAATGGGCTCCAGTCCAAGTCACCATCGCCGGAGCGGTTTACGATCCGGGTCGGTACTTGATTAACAGTGAGGAAGAATCAAAAGGTCGAGATCTACCAGCTGCGATCGCTACAGTATCTGGAGACTATCCACCGGAACGCTATCTAACGTCTGCCATTCGTCTTGCAGGCGGAGTGAAGCCGAATGCGAATCTTTCAGCCATTCGGTTGATTCGAGGAGGTCAAGAGCAGTTGGTGGATCTATCAGGTGTGTTCACGGGTGCACCCGTTGAAGATGTAGCCCTGATTGCAGGCGACCAAGTGATTGTTCCTGAGGTAGAACTTGCTCAAAACGATCTGGTACGCCCTAGCCAGGTAACTCCCGCCACCATTCGCGTGTTTTTGTCCAATCTCTCGACTCCTAGAGAGGGGGCTAACGTTCAAGCTCAAGAAATGCCCTATGGCGCTCGCTTTTCTCAAGCTGTGATTGCAGCGAATTGTGTAGGTGGGCGAACGACCACTCGCGGACGGCGAGCCGTGCTAGTGCAAACCGATCGCGCAACGGGAGAGACAAAGACGGTAGAACGTTCAGTTGAAGACTTGGTAAGAAATGCCAGCGACGATACTGTGAATCCCTATCTAATGCGAGATGATAGTGTAGTTTGCTACGATTCAACCACAACCAACGTTACAAGTGTGTTTAACGCGATCGGGAACATTCTCAATCCGATCAATATAATCAGGAACCTATTCAACAATGACTGAGATGACTGAGTCTTTAGCTGCATCTAACCCATCTCTAGAATCTAGCAAAGCTCGTCGCGTAAATTGGATACCCTATTTATTGATAGGTCTAGTAGCCAATGCCGCCATCTGGAGTTTAGCACTTGCTTATCTGAGATTCGCCTCCCCTATTTACACCAGCAAATGGATTCTCACGTTACCCGGAACTGGGACATTTACTGACATTAATTTGCCGGATATTGGTAGAGCCTCTGCTGGCGTCCAATCGGCTTACAAAGACCCCAATGGAGACCCAAGAGAAAATTACAAGGTTATTGCCGAAAGCGAGGCTGTACGAAGTGCAGCGGCCAAAGAACTTAATATGACTGTGAGCGAGTTTGGCAAGCCTCGCATTAAAGTAATCGTCAATACGACCTTAATGGATATGGAGTTTGCTGGAGACAATCCAGAACTTGCTCATGATAAATCCTGGGCGCTTTACCGTGCATTCCAAGCCAGACTGACTGAGCTGAGACTTGAAGACGTAGCGCAACGCAATGCAAGTACTCAATCGGCTCTTGTTGCTTCTCAGCAGAAACTAGAACTCGCTCAAAGACGCCTTTCTGAGTACAAGGCTCGTTCGGGTTTGGTTTCTGACAATCAAATTTCTCAGCTTTCAGACAGTATTGAATCACTCCGAAGACAAAAGGCTGAAATACTCGCTAGACAGCAAGAAGCTAATGCGCGTCTAGGTGGGCTATCGACCAATTTAAATGTATCTGCCCAGCAAGCAGCAGATGCTTTTTCCCTCAAGGTAGACCAAGTATTTCAAGGGCATAGAGCGGAATACAGCCAAGCCACTTCTGCCTTAGCGGGTTTAACCTCTAGGTACGGAGCCAATCATCCCGCCGTCGTCCGGGAGAGAGGCAGACAACAAGCTGCTCTAGCCGCTCTGCAAGCTCGCAGTCAAGAGGTCTTGGGGCAACCTGCTCAGGAGGCGACTCTCGCTCAACTCAATCTTGGCGATATGAATACAGGAGGTGGGGCATCTCGAGAAGGGCTTTTCCGAGACTTAGTAACTGTCCAGACCGAGCAGCAGGGATACGAGGCTAGTGCGCAAGAATTAGATCGGCAAATTGCTCAGCTCGAACAACGGCTCAAAACCCTTGCCCAGTATAGCTCCACGCTGGATGCGCTGCGAAGAGATTTACAGGTCGCTGAAACCGTTTTCTCCTCAACCTTGGCTAGCTTAGACCTGGGTAAATCAACAGAAATGTTTGGCACTTATCCTCGAGTTCAACTGCTCACCGAGCCGGATTTACCGAAGAAACCCAGTTCACCGAACAAGCAGTTTACGTTGCTTGGTGCAGCAGCAGGTTCGTTTGCGTTAAGCATGGGACTCCTATTATTTTGGATGCGCCAAAGTTGGATGCGCCAACGCAAAGCGTTCAAGTCAGAACAGACTCAACTCGCATCGTCAGGGGGGAGGCTGATACACTCAGAACCGCGATCGCAAGTTTTAGATTTGAGCAACAACAAGTAGCACCTCAGTCCAAGAGATAAGGGAAAAATTGGGGTAAAACACAACTGTTTTTGAACATTTAATAGTTCATAAAAATCAGTTGAATGCATTTGAAAATTTCCTTGGCCTACCCCTAAGCACTCAAGTTCTGTTTCCAGACAGAGAAATACCTCGAACAGAGGTTTTCGGCTGTTTGTTGTCGGCTACATATAACCCTTTTGACGCTTAGCCCCCATGAAACCTCAAAACCTTGAAGAGGCAGTAATTTGGTACTACATAACAGGGATCTACGTGCTGTACTTCCTGGGAGCACAGATGCTTGCAGCACCAGCAGTGGGTTGGGGTCTAACGCTGTACTTGGTTTGGAAAATTTGGAAGCAAGGCAAAGAGGCTCCTGCTAAAGAAAAAATTACTATTCCTATAGGGGTATGGGTATGGATTATAGGGATGGTCATCCTAGGGATGACCACCATTGTGAATCATCTTGAATATAATCAGGGAACAGTCCGGATCGTAAAGAGCCTGATCAATGTCTTTTGCAGGCAATGGGCGCTTTTCGCCTTATTCCCTTTGATCGGCAGTTGCCTTAAAATCCGACCCCAGCTAATTTACCGAGCCGTTTGTATCCTTTGCCTGGAAAGTTTGATTTTTTTAGTGGTGAACCAAGTCTCCCAAAGAATCGGTTTGCCAGGAGAACTATACGTTTCCCCACTATCAAAATTCGGAGGCGGACCAATACATTATCGAGTGAACCTCTACGTCGGTAGCAATGCACGCCTCGTCTTTTTTGGTCCTTGGGCTCCTGCTATGGGACTGACCGCTTGCACGCTTTTCTTCATGGCGCTTGCGGAACCCAAACAAAAGTGGCGGTGGATTGGCGTTATTGGTGCCGCTACTATGGCTTGGACTACCGTTTCCCGAACAGCTAGAGTATCCCTATATTTCGTTCCCTTTATCACTTTGTTTCTAGCGAACATTGCCCGACCCACCCTACTAATCGCTACAGCAATAGGGAGTGTTGTAGTAGGATGTTTAGGTCCCCAGTTGCTCCTTTTCGCCAAAGACTTTAAGGAGAGCTTCGATAGAGAAAGAATCAACTCCAATGTAGTCCGGGATAGGCTAGCAGCTATTGGGTTGTACCGTTGGTGGAACGAGGCACCGATTTGGGGTCATGCCTTGCGTGAGGATGAAGGACCGAGAGTTGTGGTGGGGATGCCAATTGGAGGTCACCATACCTGGGTTGGTCTTCTCTACTACCACGGAGTGATAGGTTGTCTTGCCTTTGCACTCCCTATGATTTGGAGTTTTGTTGAACTCGTGCTTAAAGCGCAGAAGAGTAAAGCTGCCCAGGTAAGTTTAAGCGTCCTCATAGTTCTGATGCTCTTCTCCAATGCAGAAAATTTGAACAATCTC
>JAIUYC010000164.1 GCA_020216575.1 Coleofasciculus sp. S288
TATCGCTCGATTAATGACTCATCCTTAAGGCAACGCCCACATTCTGTTAAAGCGTAGACGACTGAAAAAATTCCGTTATACCCAGAAAGGGCGATTTCATCTCCTCGCTCAACCCACCACCGAATTACAGATTCAGAATAGTTTAAGGCACCTCGTGCCAACTTTTCATAGCGTCGTTCGCCTGTATGAGCAGCGAGGTTAGCTAAAAATACGGCAATGCCAGCTGTTCCAGAGTACAACCAAGGGTCTGCGATCGCATATTCAACGGCTCTACTCATCTTAGACACTCGATACAGCGTCAGCCAACTGTTGCCTCGGCAATCGCAAAGCGCTAACCTCTCTAATACATCCCCAATGGCAACGGCATGGGCAAGCAGACGCGCCTTCAACCCCTCTTCATCAGGGTTGAGTTGTAGCGGACTTCCTTTAGGCTGGAATGACATTTGAAATGAGGCGTTCAGTACCTCCAACTGCCAGTGTAAATCCTCCTGAGTAGCCTCTTGAAACCGTTGTTTCATCTGAATGTAACTGGGTTGTTCAAAGGCGTTTTCGTAAACGTTCCCATTACTGGCGGATAGCGATCGCTCTGAGGGAGTGCCATAGTAAATTGGAATATCTCTCTGCCACAGACAACGCTTCTCGTCATCCACCAGCGAAACATCAAGTCTGGTTTTGAAAGTAGACGCGGAGACGCGGGGACAGGGGGACACGGAGACAGAGAGATTTTCATCCTTCGTTGTGAATGCAAATTCATGGGTGCCTAACTTGGGAAGATTGGAGCAGAGCCTTTCTAAGGCAACATCGTAGGCCGCACCTGAGGTAAGTTGGTCAGGGGCAGTACTCCAAAACAACAAGTCATGATAATCTTTCGTATCGCGAAGCAAACAGCGGCTGGTTACGGTTTGAAACGCTGTTAGGGGGCTTTTTTGGGCGAGAAGTTCGTCGCGATGGCGTAATAGGGTTTGGTAGCCAAGGGTAAATCCTCGAACTACCTGGTCTAAATAATCATTGACGGGAACCGTTTTAGCCGCCAATCGCGGTAAATTTTTGTTAGGGCGACTGCTGCGGTATGCTCGTACCAAGCTTAAGCGATCGCTTTCTAACCCCTCCCAAGCTGGCTCTTTCCAGGGCAATTCGCGATCGCCATTTCCACTAATTCCGGACGTCACAAACAAAACCCGATCCGAATCGCCCGCCCGCCAATTGGGTAACATCCCGGTTATCAAGGCAGAAAATGCCAAAGGTCGATAGCCTGGAGGTATCTGACCAGAATTTCCAGGCATCACATGCACGCCGGGCGAAAGGATTCCCTCCAAGTCGATTGGCACGGGACATTCTCCATGGGCAATGAAATTCCCAGCGTGAAAGTCTACACCGCACAAGAAATAGAATAAAGCGGCATAGATGCCCTGACGCTGATAAAAATTGGCGACCTCGGCAGTTGTCGTACACTCTCTAGATGAAATAAACTCGCTCCAGCCATATCCTTGACGTGGCAAGATACGGGTGAGTCGCAAGGCAGGCATTTCTCCAGTCTCATTCAACCAAGTCACTAGATGGTTAAATGCGACATCAATGGCTAAATCGCGAGGCTTGTAGATTAACTTCAACCCTGAAGCAAATTCCAGACAGCAAACCGTGCGCCCACCTTGATGCGGATCAGACAGTCCCATCAGGAGTGAGGTGAGTTGTCCCAAGCGAGAACCCGTATCAAAATAAACGCCTAGTTTCTCCCAATCCCGACACAGACGTTCTAGAAGTTCAACAGTAATCACACTAACTTGTTCGCAACAGGCTGCCAACAATCGAGCTAAAACAGGATACTTGGAAAATAATTCCTGCTGCCCTTCGGGAGTTCCCAGAATTTTCTCTACAAAATAGCGATATCGTGAGTTTGGTGTTTCACCGATTAGCGTTCCCCTTGCTTGCCACTGCTTGACCTCATAAGCCACAGTTCGAGCGGACAACTCAGAGAGCTTGAATAAGAGGTAGCGAGCTACTTGTTCGACCGCTGTGTTTGTAATTATTTCAAGTCCTAATAAGGATTCAGATCTATCCTTGACAGGGGATGAGACTAGTAAGCTTGACTCTCGTTTGCCATCCCAGCCAATGGGTATTAACTGTCGCAAATGCTTCAGCTTCTGTGCAATCCGGCGCAGTGTCACTGAGATGAACGGATGCAGGAATTCTGGGAAGGAGGGTTTGCGAGTCAGATCTAAACTTAGCACTTCTAGTTCAGTATCTGAATAAGCACGCAATTGTTCCGGTGGTACGATTGGCTGTTCAAAGGTACTGGCTGTCAGCACCTCTGTAAGAAGTTCAGCCCACGAGGGGAGATTCGCTGTTGTCGGCAAAGTGCGATCGCCAAGGTACTCTAAGGCACTATTCCGATCTAATCCTAGACTTTGCAGTCGCTTGTCAAAGATTGAATAGTTATTTGTACTTAGTAAGAGAATTTTCTCCCACCTCACCATTAATCTCTGAGTTTCTAGGTTTACAGTTGCAGGGCGAATTACGGTTTCCGGAAAAGCCCTCCACTCCTCAGGAGCCAAGGCTTTTGAAGCAATTTGGTCAATCCATTGTTTCATTAAATTTCTTGAATTGTTTTATTCCAAGTGTTTCGCTTTGTGTATAAACATTCGGACGCAAAATTAAACGTCGGGTAGTTTCCTTCAACTTCTAACCTGTCGCTTTTTATCCCTTCTCCTACCTGATTAGATTCCGTCCTACTTGATAGGATAAAAGAACAAAAGCCTAATAATGGGGTGGCTATCACCCAAAATCATCAAGATCGAAAAAAACATCAATTTAAAGCGAAAAATATATCAATTCACCCCTCTTTCAAGGATATAAGCTTAGAGAATCAAGGCAAAGGTCTTTGGTAAAACAATTATTTAACTAGAGACTATGCCCACATCATAACCTGAAGATGCTTAATTCAGCGTTGAACTAGGGTACGTCAAAACTACCAAAATCATAATATTTAAGAGCGTCTTTCAGGTATTAAAACCAACGCTACAAACCACAAAACAAACAGAGAAAAATAACCATGTCAAACCAACTGGAAAACTACGGCGACGTTCTGCAACAAGCTTGGACTAATGAAACCTTCAAGCATCGTTTCATCACCGATCCAAAAGCTATTCTTACCGAACTTGGTACTGAAATTCCCGATTCCATTAAAGTTGAAGTGCATGAGGACAAACCGGATCTAAGGCACTTTGTTCTTCCGGAAAAATCCCAAATCGAAGAGATGGATTTGAATAACGGAGATCCTCTAATTTCAACCGTGATGCAACGGGCTCGCGACGATGCAGAGTTTCAGTTGAAGCTGTTGCAAGATCCCAAAGCGGCCGTTAAAGAAGCCACAGGTACCGATGTTCCTGATTCTTTGACCATCTGCGTCTATCAAGACACGCCCACCCTCAAGCACTTGGTATTGCCCGTCAATCCGGCGAGTGAGGAACTCAGCGACTCTGAACTTGAGGCAGTTGCTGGTGGTAAAGGACCGAGTGCCAGCCAAGTAGGTCAGGCAGCTTGTCAAATTGGTGGTGCGATTGGAGGTCAATTTGGGGGTTCATACGGAGGCCTTATCAGAACAGGAACTGGAGCTTTGTCTAGCCTGTTCTAATCGCTAAAGATTTGGCTTTTGACCTCGGTAACGTTGGAAGCATCTCAACGTTATAGATTCACTGTTGTAGGGGCGCAAATCCTTGCGTCCCTACACCCGGAATTCTCACTAAAAGAAGATGGGGGAGATAGGATTCCCTGAAAATACTCCCTTACCTTCCCTACCTTCCCTACCACTGATTTGTTGGCTTGTGAGAAATTCGGGTTAGAGTTATACCCATTAATTTTCTCATGTTTTATGAACCTCATCAGTTTAATTTTGTATCGCTTCTCGAGTTAAATTGGCTTACCATCAAAAACGAGTTAATTCAACTCCGACAAAGTAACTTTATTCCCTGGACAGAACCCTTTCTTTATGGAGGAAAAGGCTGGGATGTCTTCGGATTTCATGCTTATGGGAGAAAGCTAAATAATAACTGTCGCTTGTGTCCGGAAACGACACGATTGGTCGAGGCAATTCCAGGAATGACTACGGCTGGATTTTCTGTTCTAGCACCAGGAACGCATATCGCTCCTCATATCGGCTTTTCAAATGCTGTATTGCGTTGTCATCTGGGTTTAATTGTTCCCGATGGCTGTGCTATTCGAGTCGGAACTGAAATTCGTCATTGGCAGGAAGGCAAGTGTTTAATTTTTGAGGATACGGTTGAACACGAAGCCTGGAATCGTGGAAACTCTATCCGAGTTGTCTTGCTGATTGACGTTAAAAAACCGGGTGTCGTTTATGAAGTTAAACCGCCAGCCCATCTAGCCAAATATCTAAATGCTTAAATCGGAGAAAACGTTCTCAATTCCTAATCAGGTAGACAATAGACGTTTGATGATAATTGAACTTGAGCTGCTTGCAGAAGAAGAATGCTTAAACGTTTGTTCTGGAGTTTATGAACTCAAAGAGTTCTGGATTCAGCGACATCCTTTGTTACCGTTCTACACCTTGGGACTAGCCAGTCCTTATGATATTCCAAACGATAAGCAAGGCTACTACAACAGGGTAAAACACTATAATTCTATCCTGCGCGATCGCTTCAGCTGGTTGTACGAACGGTTGGCAGATAGACTCTCCCAACACTTGAAAGCTCCTACCTGCTACCCTGAAACATTAGCACTACCAGGGTTTCATATATTCCTCCCGCACAAAGCGTTTGAGCAATCGCTCGGTGCAATTCATTGCGACAAGTCTTATAGGTTGCATTGGCAACCTTCAGCAGGGATAGACTTCAATAATCCCATCTCGTTTACCCTACCAATCGCTTTGCCAAAGTTTGGTGCGGGAATGAATGCATGGGATTTACCCTATGAGGAAGTCAAGGGACTCGACCATTCAGAAATTGAACAGCAAGCTATTAATAAAAAAAGGAGCTTTCATCCTTACCAAGTAGGAAAACTTGTGTTGCATTCCGGACTAATGGTTCATCAGATTGCTCCTGGCAATAATCTTCAACCTGATGATGTCAGAATTACACTCCAAGGACATGGTTTATCGTGTTGGAGAACGTGGCAACTTCATTGGTAAAGTGGCAAATGTATACTCTCAATCTCCTGATCAACTCAACGGCAACTCAGTATGAGAAGCTAACCTTTCCCATCTTCCGATCGCTGCTGCATAATTTGGAGTTAAATCCGTCTATTATTGCAATTGGTGCATCCTGTTTAGGGCAGCCTATTGGTTTAGCGATCGCTCAAATTCATCCTGATAGCAACTCTGCTGAAATTCTCTCCCTATTTGTTGCCTCTTCCTATCGCTGTCGTGGTGTAGGAACAGCTTTACTCACCCGCTTGGAATCCGAGTTATCTCAGAGGGGTTGCAGGAAAGCCGAGTTAGTTTACACAACAGGTAAACCAACAACACCTGCCCTCGAACATTTGCTCCATAAATGCCATTGGGCGCTTCCCCAACCTCGGATGTTAGTGTGTAAAACAACCGAAAAGATGATGGATGCTCCCTGGATGAATCGATACAGCTTGCCTCCCACCTTTACAATCTTCCCTTGGACTGACTTAACAGAAAATGAGCGACTATCAATTCAAAAACGGCAAGCAGAAAAACCATGGATTCCCCAAGATTTGATTCCTTTTCAATACGAAGAGAATCTAGAATCACTGAATAGCTTGGGACTGCTTTACAAAGGAGAGGTTGTGGGATGGATACTGACTCATCGTATTGACTCGAATACCATTCGTTATACCTGTAGTTTTGTACAGCAGGAATTCCAGCGCATGGGACGCATGATTCCTCTATTAGTTGAAGCGATTAAACGTCAATATCAAGCTAAAATTTTCAATGCAATTTGGGCAGTCTCAGTCAATCGGACAGCAATGGGCGATTTTGTCAAACGCCGAATGGCAAATTACATGGAATCTATTGAAGAATCACGAGGGACTTTTAAACTCCTTTAAGAAAGCATCTTTTTACCTTGCAAAAATTTACAATACAAGCTTCAATCAAGACTATAGCCTTCACAATTTTTAATAACTATAAATCAGAAAAATCCGGATATGCCGACTCAAATTTGTATTTATGGATAACTTTCTGTAAAAATGATATGCAGAATAAACAACTATCTTCAAAACAGCATTTAAAAACTGAAATTATTGAAGTTGAACAACTAACAGTTGCACCCATATTAGTCGAAATCGGCAATCCTAGACTGTGTCCTCAAAATACGCAACAGCAGGAACTTCTCTTTATTGAAATTGGTGATGGTTTGTGGGACTGGAATTTGCAAACGAATACGGTTTACTTTTCGTCGTCCTGGAAAACCATGCTGGGTTACCAGGAGTCTGAAATTGGTGACAGCCCCATCGAATGGTTGCACCGAATACATCCTGATGACGTTGAAAAAGTCAGAGCAGAACTGACAGCTCATTTTGCCGGACATACGTCCCAGCTCAAGAATGAGCACCGAATCTTGCATAAAGATGGTATCTATCGCTGGATGCGCTCTCAAGCATGTGTGGGTCGAGATTGTGAAGGCAAACTTTCCCATTTAGTGGGATTCCAAACCGACATTACCGCGTACAGGCAAGCTGTAGCAGACTTGTGTCAAGGTGAAAACCAATTTCGTGCCATTGCTGAAGCTCTCCCCTTCCCAGCCTTCGTTGCTACTGGACCGAAGGGTTTTATCCTTTATGTCAATCAAAGCTATGCTAAAGCACCGTTCAATTCTCCATTGGGGTTGTCGGCCGATGAGTTGCTCGGTTATAAAGCCGTTGACTTTCTCTACAACTCAGCCGACCAACAGGTTTTAGAGAATTTCCTTGTGAAAGATGGCTATATTAGTCACTACGAACTCCCGATAAAACGAGCAGATGGACGGCGAATCTGGATCGATTTGTCCATGCAACCTTTAACAGGACGCGATCGCAATTTGTTTCTTGCTTACTTCTTCGATATTACCAAGCGCAAAAACTCGGAGGCTGAACTCCATCAAATGCTCAAACAGTTAAAATCGATCCGGCATTTCCTGATCGAGGACAACAGCGACGAAGGATTACCAACCCTGTCCCGACCTTCTCTGACAAAGGTTTTCCGCTTCATCGAAACCAACTATCAAAATCCAATTGGACTCAAAGAAGTAGCACAAGCAGTCGGCTACTCTGCTGCTTATTTGACGAATCTAGTGCAGCAAGAAACGGGACGAACGGTAAACCAATGGATTGCCGAGTACCGCATGACAGAGGCACGCCTGTTGCTGCTTAAGACCAACCAATCAGTGACTCAAATTGCCGTGGCTGTAG
>JAIUYC010000165.1 GCA_020216575.1 Coleofasciculus sp. S288
GAACGCCCAACAACGCCAACGCCTCTGCGATGTCATCCCCGCCAGTTCGCATGGTAGACGTTCCCCAGACTGAAAGCCCCAACGTTTTCGGATATTCACCGTTTTCCTGGGTGTAGCGCTCAATTAAGACTTCCGCCGCCTTCCGTCCCACATCCCACGCTGTTTCAGTCGGAATAGCACGGATATCGACCGAGTAAAAATTGCGACCTGTCGGCAAAACCTCTGGCCGTCCTCGCGTGGGTGCGCCGGAAGGACCGCTGGGAACATATCGTCCCTCCAGTCCTCGCAATAGATGTGTAAGTTCCTGGTTGGTCTGTTGGAGAGATGGAAGAAGGCGATCGCATATCCAATCTAATTCTTGTTTTGTCCGTTGTCCGTTGTCTGTTGTCCGTTGTCTGTTGTCTGTTGCGATTAACTGTTCTACTAACTCAGCAGCATGCTGTTCGAGTGTCTCAACAAGGTCGCCGACAGTGCGACAATTTTTGCCATTGACCGCTAATTCCTGTACGGGCGGGTTTATTGAATTGATTTGTGGGAAAGCAGATATCTGGGTAAAATGAGCTCCTACGGACTCTGACAAGTCAGCTGTAAGCGGATCGAAATCTAATCCCCAATCCTCCGCTAAGGCACGAGTTAAACCAAGGCGATTGTTACCTGGATGACGAGCAATGGCAACAATCAAGTCTCGCAATTGACGCCCCTGCGGACACTGCCCAAAGATGTGTAGACCGTCCCGAATTTGAGCTTCCTTCAATTCACAAAGGTAACCATCCAGTCGATTTTGGATTGTACTTTGTGCCGCTGCGGTAACGCTAACGGATTTTTGATTTTTGATTTCATCCTTGTCAATGCCTAAATCTTGATGCAAGTTTTCTTGGAGGATAAGTTGAGTAATGCGATCGCGTATGAGTGGTAACCGTGAAGGGTCTAAAGTTTGCGCTTCGTAATATTCATCCATTAAGCTTTCCAGTTGTTGCAAAGCCCCATACAGTTCAGCGCGAGTCATCGGTGGTGTCAGGTGATCGATAATCACAGCTTGCGATCGACGTTTGGCTTGAGAGCCTTCGCCAGGGTCATTGACAATGAAAGGATACAGATGAGGCATTGCACCGAGTGCCACTTCTGGGTAACAGTTGCCCGACATCGCCACACTCTTACCGGGTAACCACTCTAAATTCCCGTGTTTGCCGACATGAACTACCGCATGTGTTCCGAAGTGTTGTCGCAGCCAGTAGTAAAACGCCAGATAAGCAGGGGTTGGCTCTAAGTCAGGTGCATGATAATTCAAACTAGGGTCAATATCGTACCCTCGCGATGGTTGAATCCCAACAAATACATTTCCCAACTGAATTCCTGAAATTGGAAAGTTGTCTGTTGTTTTCTTCCCACTGACAACTGACAACTGACAACTAACTCCTGACCAGCGATCGCTAATTCCCGTTTGAACCTCTGGCGGCAAGGTTTCAAAATACTGTTGATATTCTTCCCAAGATACCTGTTGTCCTACTGAGCGCAATTCCCGCCCTTCTGGATCATTAGTTACCCCAGCGGTGAGACGCTGGATCAGTGCATCTCCAGTTTCCGGCATGTCCTCAACCCAATAGCCAGCTTGCCGCAATGCCTTGAGAATCTCAATGCAGCTAGCAGGGGTATCGAGTCCAACCCCATTAGCAAGGCGTCCGTCACGGTTGGGGTAGTTTGCCAAAATCAGGGCAATGCGTCGTTCGACTGGTGGGGTTTGGCGCAGTTGTACCCAGTTGGCAGCTAAAGTGGCAACAAAATCGATGCGATCGCGCACAGGTTCATAAACCACCACATCCGTTTCCAGTTGAGGATTCCAGGTTTGCACGGACTTAAACGAAACCGCTCGGCTGATAATTCGCCCATCCACTTCTGGCAGTGCCACGTTCATCGCCGTATCGCGTGGCGTCAAACCTTGAAATTGGGATTCCCACTGTTCCACCGTGCTGCTACAGAGAATAACCTGCAACACAGGCACATCTAAACATTCCCACAATTCCACCTGAGGTGTCTCGGTATCCAATTTGGCAAGAGAGAAACTGGTTGTATTGAGCAATACCTCAATCCCCGAACCCTCTTTGGGCTGAAAATAGAGCAACAACTCAGCTTGTACATCCGGGTCACGCAGAGAAGAGACAAACACCGGAACGGGTTCTAAGTGTCGTTCAACCAACGCTTGGCAGAGGGCATCAATGGGTGCAGTATTTCCAGCCAAGTAATGAGCGCGGTAGAAAAGTATACCAACTTTTGGGTTTGGTAATTGGGAAGACAAGGGAGAGAGGTAATCGGCTTCCTCGTCTCTAATCCCCAGTCCCCAGGCGTAAACTCCCACGCGAGGGACTGGTTTTGGTGGTGGTGGATTGTAGTTTTGTCCCAGACAGATGTCAGCGATAAATTTGAGGGCATTGACGAAATTCTCAACGCCACCTTCTGTGAAGTAACGCCAGACTTGGTTGACGGTTGCTAGAGAGACGGTGGAGTAATCCAGCAAATCTGGATCGGGGCGGTCATCCCCTGGCAACACAACCAAGGCAGCCCCGGTTTGCTGTACTATTTCCTGCACAATTTCTAATCCATAAGACCAGTAGGAACGTCCCCCTAAAAGTCGTAGAATAATGATTTGGGCTGACGTCAGAACATTTTCTGCATAAGTGTCAATCGTCAACTGTTGCTGCAACTGCAAAAGATTGACGACCCGTATGGCTGGAAAGCTAGCTGGAAATTGAGAGGTTGATGCTGCCAGAGTCTGAATATCTGTATCAGCAGCCGTCAGAAAAACAATCGGTGCAGGTGTCTGTTCAATAAAAATGACACCATCTGCTTCGGGGTTCCACCCTCCTGGCGTCGCGGCAATACGATGCATGATTTTGTTGTCCTCTGGCTGTTTAAAGGTAATTAGGTAAGACGTACTAGGTGTTAGGTAACTTCACGGTAAAGGGGGGGCTTGACATTTTGTTCCTATACCTATCACCTATTTTTGGGTCACTTTATCCCTAGTACAGGTCGGCAGAAATAACTAACCAGCTAAAATCTCCCTTGTCCTCCTTGTCCTGCTTGTCCCCCTTGTCCTGCTTGTCCCCCTTGTCCTGCTTGTCCCGATGAGGTGGTCAGTTACTTTTGCCGCGATGCACTAGTCTGCGGAGAGATGTTAAAGATGAAGATAGAAGAATATATTACGCTTGGGCTGGCATATCTTGGCTAGTCTAAATGAAGGGGCAATGCCCATTCCTAATTATCTGGCACTTGGGGAGAGTGGCTGGTCATTGGTGAAGCGCTGTCACTTTTTGAGAATCAAGCAGAGCAATGCCTATAGCCGGTGAGCCAAGATTCAGCCGAACGTTGCCTTTGAGGACGTTTGATCGGCTGCATGAGTCGTTGCAGCAGATGAAGTCCTTCCTGGGTGAAGAAGCTACAGTCTTAACAGAAGAAGTACTGTGCAAGGGAGCAATTTCTTCGGAGTATCAGGCGCAACGGTTTACTGTTGTGGTATCCAAACGGTTTAGTGCGCTGTTGCTAGGAACACCGCAAGAGTCGTTGTCCTTCGCTGAGTTTGACAGCAAGCCTGGATTGTACCAGGTAGGATTGTCCTTCGATTCAAAAGCGATCGCATCCTTCCTCACTCAGTTTGCTGACCAGTTAGAAAACCACTCGGTTGTCCTTCACTGGCTTAACCTGACTCAAACCTCTCAGCTATCAAATGATGCGGCCATTCAGAGTGAATTTACGCTCTCGTTGCTGGATATTCTTTCGTCTCACACAACCAACGGTTTCGTCCACCCAGACACTCCTTACTCCGATGCTGCCGTGTGTCAACCTGTTGTTGAGGAGGCACTGCACCAGCAGGTCGAACAGGAACGATTGCTTCATCAAGTAACGACCCAAATTCGTCAGAGTTTGGAGTTACCCGTTATCCTTAACACGGCCGTCGAGCAGGTCAGACATTTTCTACAAGTTGATCGCTTAGTCATCTATCAATTTGACTTTAATGGTATTTCTACGTCCAGCAAGCGAGACATCCCCGTTGCAGAAGTCAAGGGAGATGCTTTAGCGTTACCCGTTGCCTCATCCAATGGAAACATCTCCAGCGAACAACTGTCACTCGTTGCCTTGGAACGCTGCCGGGGTTGTGTGACCTACGAAGCGAGAGCATCCGAAGCTATCTCCTCGGTGCTGAATTTAACCGAAGAGAGAGACTGTTCCATTCACGTACCGAACTGTCGAGAAAAGTATCACCAAGGGCAGACGTTTGCCGTGGATGATGTCGAAACAACGTACATCGCTTCTCCTTGCATCTTAGGTCTGTTGCGACAAACTCAGGTACGAGCCAAGTTAGTAGTACCCATTGTCGTTCAGGACAAGTTGTGGGGGCTATTGATTGCCCATCAGTGTTTCGAGCCACGTCAGTGGAAAAACAGTGAAAAAACCTTTCTCACACAAATTGCAGAACATTTGAGCGTTGCCATTTATCAAGCTCGGCTGTACGCTCAACTGCAACAGCAAAAAACCACGCTCGAACAGAAGGTCATTGAACGCACCCAAGAACTTCGGGATACGCTGCAAGCCGCTCAAGCTGCTAACTGTGCTAAGAGTGAATTTATTGCGGCGATGAGTCATGAGTTGCGGACGCCCCTGACCTGCGTGATTGGGATGTCGGCAACGCTGCTGCGTTGGTCTTACGGCCAAGAAGGAGCAAAGGCAGTTCCCCTTGACAAGCAGCGGCGTTATTTAAAAACCATCCAAGAAAGTGGGGAACACCTGTTAGAGTTAATCAACGATATTCTGGATTTCTCTCAAGTCGAGGCGGGAAAAGCCGCCTTGAATATCAGCGAGTTTTCCTTGAGCAAGCTCACTCACCAGACATTGAATGCCCTCCAGGAAAAAGCCGCTCTTCAGGGAGTGGAACTAGACATGGAGTTGCAAGTGAAACCTCAGAGCGATCGCTTTTTTGCCGACCAACGCCGAGTCAAGCAAATTCTCTTTAACCTCTTGGGCAATGCAGTCAAATTTACTCCTACAGGCGGAAGCGTAACGCTAAGAGTCTGGCGAGAAAACAACCTGGCAGTTTTTCAAATTGAGGACACGGGTATTGGTATTCCTGAGGATCAATTACCCCTACTATTTCAAAAGTTTCAGCAACTAGAGACTACCTACCACCGCAGCTATGAAGGTACGGGTCTAGGCCTAGCCTTGACCAAGCAGTTGGTAGAACTTCATGGGGGCAGAATAGAAGTCGAATCCGTATCCGGTGAGGGTTCATTATTTACAGTTTGGTTGCCTGCCCAACCTCCAACCGCAGCTAACTCAGCCAGAGGAACGGCAACGCGATCGCCAAATTCCCAACCCCAAGGGAGTATTGTCTTGTTAGAAGCCAAGGAGGAAAGCGCTACGCCAATTTGCGAAATCCTTACGGCAGCAGGCTATCAGATTGTCTGGCTGATTGATGGGTCTACGGCGATCGACCAAATCAAACTGCTCCAGCCTAAAGCCGTGATTGTCGATTGGCAGTTACCGGGAATCGGGGGTTACGAGGTGACATACTGCTTGCGTAGCTCACCTGCCACCCAACACATCAAAATTCTTGCCTTAACGACTTCCTCTCTAGCACAAGACCCAGATGATCATCTAAGTGGAGGTGTAGATGATTATTTGCCTAAACCTGTAGAACCCATGCAGTTACTAAATAAGGTTACGACCCTGATGACAAATTGACAATCTGCCTCAAAGGGCTTTGTCACAGAGTTTGAAAAAATGTCCAGATCGATCCCCTTAGAAAGGAACGGGTTGTTACAATCTCAGTTAACTTCCGTTCTTGAGTGACATGACTGATACCGTTCTGGACGTTCGCAACCTGAAAGTGGAATTCCAAGCTGATGAAAAGCGAGTTGTGGCTGTGGATGGCATCAACTTTCAGCTAGAGCGAGGACAAACACTAGGGATTGTGGGCGAATCGGGTTCGGGGAAATCAGTTACCTCACTGGCAGTGATAGGTTTAGTGCCAAGTCCGGGCAAGGTTACTCATGGAGACGTTTATTTCCGCTCCTCCCAGGATGAGATGGAACCCGTAAATTTACTGCGGCTGAGCGATGACGAAAAGCGGCTGTACCGAGGTGGGAAAATTGCCATGATTTTCCAGGAACCAATGAGTTCCCTGAACCCGGTTTATACCTGTGGATTTCAGCTCACCGAAGCTATCTTACAGCACCAAAATGTTTCTCACTCAGAGGCACGGCGTCAAGCAATTGCTCGCCTTCAGGAGGTCAAGCTTCTCCCCAGCGATGATGAATTGAGGCAAGTTTATCTAGAAGAATTTCGCAAGCAGAACCCCAGTAAACCTTTACCCGGGGATAAGGAAATCAATCATCACATCAACCAACAAAAACTGGCGATTCTAGAGCGTTATCCCCATGAGCTTTCCGGCGGACAGTTACAGCGGGTAACGATCGCAATGGCAATCTCCTGTAACCCAGATGTGTTGATTGCTGACGAACCCACCACTGCCCTTGATGTCACGGTACAGGCACAGGTTCTCGACTTGCTCAGGGAGTTGCGCGATAACCGTGGAATGTCGATGATTTTCATCACCCACGACTTGGGCGTGATAGCGGAAATTGCCGACACGGTTGCTGTGATGTATCAGGGCAAAATTGTGGAAAGTGGTGATGTCTGGCAAATCTTTTCTAACCCAAAACATCCTTACACCAAAGGTTTGTTAGCCTGTCGCCCTCGATTGGAGGAGAATCAGCAATACTTACCCACCATCTCCGACTTCATGGAGGTTGTGACTACCCCAAGCGGTGAGCTTCGGATTCAGGAAAAAGTCAGAGATAGGGAACTGGAGACTGAGCAAGAGGACACGGGGACGCAGGGACACGGGGACGCAGGGACACGGGGACGCAGGGACACGGGGACGCAGGGACACGGGGACACGGGGACGTCTCCAACAAATCTCTCCGCGTCGTCGCGTCACCCCCTCTCCGCGTCAACCCCTTCTCCCCTCGTCACTGTCCGCGACTTGCGGGTTGGCTTTCCTATGCGGGGAATGTTTGGCGGGGCAAAAGATTACTTCATGGCAGTGAAGGACGTCTCGTTTGACGTTTACTCAGGAGAAACCTTGGGGCTAGTGGGAGAGTCCGGCTGCGGCAAAACGACTCTTGCCCGGACTTTGATCCGCTTAATTGAACCGATGAGTGGCGAGATCCGATTTGAAGGTCAAGATGTCATCCGTCTCAGTGGCAATCGCCTACGACAGTTGCGGCGGGAGATGCAAATTGTTTTCCAAAATCCGTTTAGCTCTCTCGACCCACGCATGAAAATTGGGGAGGCGATTATGGAGCCACTTTCAATTCATGCTCAAGGGG
>JAIUYC010000166.1 GCA_020216575.1 Coleofasciculus sp. S288
TTATGGGCATGACCGTGGCTCAGTTTGCCGGAGCTCCTAGGGAATTTGTCTGGACAGTTGGCATTGTTGGCGGGTTATTAGCTCTTGTCCTCCAGTTGGTTCAAGTCGGTTGGTTCTATCGTCTGCGGGGCTTGCCGTTGTGGGCTGTCTTTATTCAAGATGTTTTGTGTGTTGCTTTAGTCATCTTTGCTTTTGATGCTCCCCAACCAGGAGGCTTAATCGCTCTCCTCCTGTTGTGGTTAGCAACTCGCAGTTCTACACTTTGGCATCGCTGGTACAGACAGCAAAATCGCTCGCTCCGACGCCAGATGCCTGATTGATCAGCAGTTCAATATTCAAGTCAAAATCGCTATAGTTACAGCAAGCCAACAAAGTGCAATGGACCCTGACCGCTGATTAACTCTAGGAGTAAGGCAATAAAACCAATCATCGCTAAACGCCCGTTCCAGACTTCTGCGGCTGTGGTCATTCCCCACTCCCAACGCTCTTGGGGATACATTTTGACTGTCTTTTTTGGACGCATCACTTCTGAGAAGTTGCCGCTAGGGGCATCGAGAGCGTCCATCACTAATGTGGCTAGGGAGTCGATAAAGACAGGGTGAGTATTGAGCGCTGGGACACGCTGGAAGTTTTCAATGCCTGCTTCTTCTGCTAGTTCCCGATACTCAATGTCAATTTCTTGAAGGG
The DNA here is from genome assembly GCA_020216575.1 of Coleofasciculus sp. S288. GTDB lineage: Bacteria > Cyanobacteriota > Cyanobacteriia > Cyanobacteriales > Coleofasciculaceae > JAIUYC01. Next base: position 688 of record JAIUYC010000166.1, read on the forward strand.
TTTCGATGTGTTCTGAGACAAAGCTAATCGGTACGACGAGCAAATCGTCAACCCCCTGTGCTGCAAGTTCTTGCAGGGCGTCCTCGGTATAGGGTTTGAGCCACTCGACCGGACCGACCCGACTTTGATAAGCCAAGGTGTGAGGATTAGAGCGATTGAGTGTTTGCATGATTAGCGCCGTGCATTCCTCGATTTCTTGCTGGTAAGGATCGCCGCCTTCTGTCACGTAGCTCAAGGGAACGCCATGGGCGCTGAAAAAGATGTGAACCGAGTCAGGGTCAGAAAACTGGTTGAGTTCCTGAGCAATCAACTGCGCCATTGCTTCCAGGTAACCCGGTTGCTTGTACCATGATGGGATAACGGTGTAATCGATGCGGTTGAGGGTTGGGTCTTCTTGCCAGAGCTTTTCTAGAAGACGAAAGCTAGAGCCACTCGTGCTAATGGAGAATTGGGGATAGAGGGGGAGAATGACCAAACGTTCAATGCCGTCGCGCTTGATTCGGGCGATCGCTTCTTCGGTGAAGGGATGCCAATAGCGCATGCCGATATACACGTTCGCATCTTGTCCCTTTTTCTGCAAGTATTCCTGAAGCGCTTGAGCCTGTGCTTGGGTAATATGTCTCAGTGGAGAGCCCCCACCAATTTGTCGGTAGTTTTCTTGTGACTTTTTAGCGCGTAGCGTTGAAATTAACCAAGCTAGGGGACTTTGCAGCCAGGAGAAGGGTAAGCGAATAATTTCGGGGTCTGAAAACAGATTATATAGAAAAGGACGAACGTCCTCTAGTTCATCCGGTCCACCTAAATTAAGTAATAATACCCCAACACGAGCCATAGTACTAACAGCTTCCCACAACTTTCATATTTGTTACTGATTTTAACAATATATTCTTTTAATAGTTTGAATTGTCAGGAAGAAACATAGATCTTTACCAGGAAGTGAGCCGTGGCAACTATTTTAAGAACTTTGAGTTACCAATACCAGTGGCTGTATGACACGATTTCCGGCGTAGCTGCCATTAGTGTAGGCGGAGAAGCACGATTTCACCAGCTACCGTTGCAAGGATTAAAAATTCATTCAGAAACGAAGGTACTAGATGTATGTTGTGGTAGCGGTCAAGCCACTCAATATTTGGTGCAATATTCCCAGGATGTCACAGGGCTGGATGTCTCGCTACTGTCTCTACAACGGGCGCAGCGAAATGTTCCTCAAGCTAAGTATGTGGAAGCCTTGGCAGAAGAGATGCCGTTTTTAGACAACCAGTTTGATCTAGTGCATACAAGTGTAGCACTGCATGAAATGAAGCCTGCGGTATTGCGAGAAATTGTCAAACAGGTTTACCGGGTACTCAAACCCGGTGGTGTATTTGCGCTGGTGGATTTTCACAAGCCGACTAATCTCCTATTTTGGCCTGGATTATCACTGTTTCTGTGGTTGTTTGAGACTCAGACGGCTTGGCAACTTCTGGAAACCAACTTGGCTGGAGTGATTGAGGAGATAGGGTTTGAAGTGTTCAAGCATCAGTTGTATGCGGGCGGGAGCCTTCAGGTGATTCAGGCTAGGAAATAACAACTGGTGTGGGTGGGCAGTGGGTGTGGTCAAAACCAGTTGTGGGAGATAGGGGAGATAGGGAAGATGAAGGAGAAAGAACTTCCTCACCTTCCTCACCTCATTACCAAATTTTTCAAGACTTGGATGAGAAACGCTATATAAAAGATGGAGAATGACGCAATTTTGTAGTAAGCGATACATTCTACTCATGTATTCGCTGTTAGCCTTTCATAGACAAAGAGAAAGGAAAAATTCAACAGCTTCTAGGGTTCCGGTTTGAACGTGTCAACTCGCTCTAGGTTCGATGGCTCAAACGCTGGTCCGAGAGAAGTAAGCTGGCTCCAATAAGTTTTTGATTTTTTAGTGAAGGATTAGCCAGTTACACGGCGGGAGAAAGGCCCGGGAGGAACGCCATCAGTCAAGACGACTGAGTATGTTCGCTCTTGGGCTTTTCTCCTTTCGTTTGTGAGGTCGCTCGATCGCACTCACCGGTTTTGATGTTTTGAAAACGTTTCAGGAGTCCAAATGACTGAAAATTCTTCTGAAAACCCCTTGTTTCAAAGTCCGAATACGATGAAGGGGCATACTCCAACTCAAGCGCAACGTGCCCTGGATCTCGAAGCCCGACTGCCATTGACGGGGTGGCAGCAAGAGGTGTCGAAGGGGTTGGAATATGGGCTGGAAGCAGCAGAGAGTATTCGCGATCGCTCGATTCCCACCTTCTCACGCGGTGAGCTACCTCACTACGCAGGGATCAACACGTTCATGAAAGCCCCCTATGTGGAAGATGTTCGCAAGGTTGGGGAGTATGATGTTGCGATCGTGGGAGTTCCTCACGATTCCGGCACGACGTATCGCCCTGGAACCCGCTTTGGTCCCCAAGGCATTCGCCGCATTTCTGCGTTGTATACCCCCTACAACTTTGAGTTGGGAATTGACCTGCGAGAGCAAATCACGCTCTGTGACGTAGGCGATATTTTCACCATTCCAGCCAACAACGAAAAGTCATTTGACCAGATTTCTAAGGGTATTGCTCACATTTTTAGCTCTGGCGCATTTCCAATTATTTTAGGTGGTGATCACTCCATCGGCTTTCCCACCGTTCGAGGGGTTTGTCGTCATTTAGGCGACAAGAAAATAGGTATTATTCACTTCGATCGCCACGTCGATACACAGGAAACCGACCTTGATGAGCGGATGCACACTTGCCCTTGGTTCCATGCCACCAATATGAAGAACGCTCCAGCAAAGAACCTAGTGCAACTAGGCATCGGAGGTTGGCAAGTCCCTCGCCAAGGCGTCAAAGTCTGTCGGGAACGGGCAACGAATATCTTAACAGTAACCGACATTACTGAAATGGGGTTGGATGCCGCCGTAGAGTTTGCTCTAGAACGAGCACTGGATGGGACTGACTGTGTGTACATCAGCTTCGATATTGACTGTATCGATGCCGGGTTTGTCCCAGGTACCGGCTGGCCCGAACCGGGTGGACTCCTCCCTCGCGAAGCTCTCTATCTACTAGGTAAGATTGTTCAACAGGCTCCCGTCTGCGGTTTGGAAGTCGTAGAAGTTTCTCCACCCTATGACATTAGCGATATCACTTCATTGATGGCAACTCGTGTTATCTGCGACACGATGGCGCATCTCGTACTGTCAGGGCAACTGCCGCGCAAGCAGAAGCCTGCCTATATTCATCCAGAGGCACAACCCGAACTAGTGGCATGGACATAACAACAGTAGAGATCAATGAATTGCATCTTTAACAACCGGGATATTTAACAACCGGAGCATTTGCATTTGATTGAGGTACATCAATGCACGAAACTGATATGACCAAGGCGTTAATTGTGACGGTACGAAATTGGTGGGAAGCACAGTCAGAACGCCCCAGAATTTCCCATGTCCATCTCACAGTCGGTCAGTTCACTTGTGTCGAACCTGTAAGTTTACAATTTGCCTTTGAAGTCCAGACCCGCAACACCTTTTTAGAAGGCGCAAAACTGGTTATTCAGGAAACTCCATTAATCGCCTTTTGCTATCGCTGTCAACAGGAGTATCGTCCTGAAATTGGCATTCAATACGCTTGCCCAGACTGTCACTCGCCGATGGAAGACATTCGCTCTGGGCGAGAACTCAAGATTGACCGCATTGAATACTGTTCTGATTCTGTTGAGACTCATGCATCAAACGTTTGACGCCGCTTTAGGAATTAACTTGCTCCATGCGAACCAGGAAGGGGCTGACCACAACCGCGCCCATTTTGATGAGTGGGGAATCACTTGTTTGAATATTATGAGCAGTCCCGGTGCGGGTAAAACTGTACTGCTGGAGCAAACGCTAGCTGCCCTCAATCATCAATTCAAAATTGCGGTGATTGAAGGCGACATGACGACGGAACTGGATGCCGAGCGCCTGCGCTACTACAACGTTCCAGTCATTGCCATTAATACCGGTCGTTCTTGCCATCTCGATTCCAAAATGGTCGCAGGTGGGATTCACCGATTAGCGCATGAATACAACCCTTCAGAATTCGATTTAGTATTAGTAGAAAACGTTGGTAATCTTGTTTGTCCGGCTGAATTTGAAGTTGGCGAACATGCAAAAGTCGCTTTGTTGAGCGTCACAGAAGGAGAAGATAAGCCACTGAAATATCCGGTGATGTTTCAAGAAGCCGACTGTTTGTTGATTACCAAGATGGACTTGGCCCCTCATCTAGATATTGATGTGAATCGGATTGTTGCCAATGTTAGACAAATGAATCCAAATTGCATGATTATTCTGATTTCTGCCAAGACAGGGGAAGGATTAGAAACCTGGTTTGAATGGCTGCGCTCTCAAATTAATCAGCCATCAGCCATTAGCCATCAATTACCTGTTGTTCACTAATAACTAACGGTAGGGGTGTTAGCGATCGCGTTATGGGGATTCAAGAAAGGACGCGCAAGGTTTAGGACTATCTCAACTTGGCATTGAACAACAGCCCCTACAAGAGTATGAAGATGATAGCTAAGTAGATGGACAAAATTAAACGTAGGTGGGCATTGCCCGTTATTTCCTCCAGGTAACAACAAGATTCTAGCGGGCAATGCCCACCCTACAACTACTACTCCTGACTCCTGCCTCCTGACTCCTGAATTCTGCTGTAAATCCACGCACCCCTAAGTTGTATACTCGGCGTTAATCTTCACGTAGTCATAACTTAGGTCACAGCCCCAAGCTTTGCCCGTACCGGAACCATTGCCGATACTCACAGAGATTAAAACAGTATCATCTTTCAAATATTCCCCTGCTGCTGCCTGTTTCAGATAAGTACTTGCTGCTGCACGGTCAAACGCCAGGGGTTGACCCGCTTCCATTAACTGAATCGTTCCCAATCGAACGTTGAGATTCTCTTGCTCAAAGGGAACACCCGCACGCCCTGCTGCTGCCGCAATTCTTCCCCAGTTGGGGTCGCGACCAAATATAGCCGATTTAACCAAAGATGACCCTGCGATCGTTCTAGCAATTTGACGAGCGGCTGTGTCATCGGGTGTGCCTTGTACCTCAACTTCTATCAAACAGGTTGCCCCTTCACCATCCCGTGCGATCGCTTTTGCTAAATGCTGGCAGACGGCGGTGAGCATTGCCTCCAATTTCTCAGCTTCTGGACTCATCTCAGTCAGCGCCGCTGTCCGGGATTGACCGTTTGCCAGGGCAATCAGGGTGTCATTGGTACTGGTATCTCCATCCACTGTAATTTGGTTAAAACTCTTGTCAGCCGCTCGGCTCAACATCTGTTGCCACAGAGAGGTAGAGACGGCAGCATCACAGGTGACAAAGGCAAGGAGTGTTGCCATGTTGGGATGAATCATGCCGGAGCCTTTGCAAATGCCGCCCACCCGCACGGGGCGATCGTCAATGGTGGTTTCTAGGGCAATCGATTTGGTGACTAAATCTGTTGTAATGATGGCTTGAGCGGCGGCATCCGAACCCGTGTCTGAAAGTGCGGCGACAAGGTTAGGAATCCCTGACAATAGGGCATCCATGCGGATTCGCTGACCGATGACACCCGTGGACGCTAGCAGGACTGAGTCGGGAGAAATGCTCAGGGCTTGACCCAATGCTTTGGCACTTTCAAGCGCATCTTGCCACCCTAGCTCACCCGTTGCTGCATTCGCTTGACCAGCATTGACGAGGATAGCGTGGGCGCTGGCTTTGGCTTGCAGGCGCTGGCGGCAGTAGTCTACAGGGGCGGCGCGAACGCAAGTGGTTGTGAAGACTCCTGCTGCGATCGCATCCACATCTGACACAATCAGTGCTAAATCGGGAAGCCCTGAAGGTTTCAGACCAGCAGTAATGCCTGCCGCTCGATAACCTTTGGGAGCTGTAACACCACCTGTAATCACCTGCCAGTCCGACATGACTCCTCCTGCAAACCGTGACGCTTGTTTGAGAGGCGATTATATCAAGACTATGGGAGTCAAACAGCGACCCTGTTACCTTTCACAAAGGAGTGGCGGGAAGCCCTTTTGGCAATGATAAGAATTTTATCCTTGGTGGTTGTAAATCTGATAGGACTTACGCACAGATGCTACACAGAGTAGGGGTGAGGCATGCCTCGCCCCTACAGATGGTGGTTCAAAGATAAATTTTCGTAAGTCCTGTCTGACCAAAACAGATGCGAAACTTAGGTGCGATCGCGTTCTTGATTCAAGACACCATGAGATGAAAGCTCACAAAGAATGATGAAAATCCTTATTCCTTCTGCCCTGGAGCCTGATTGGTGAGCCTGTCGAACCACTGCCTTATTTTCAAGACTGCCAGACACCAAAACCCACTTACTTATGTGATATCCGAACTCTCTCAAAATTGCTTTTGAGCGATCTTTAAAAAATTGAATTTATTTCTGTATTTTTAGATACAAAATCCTAAACTGAATGTAGAAGGTAGTCTTTATAGGGTTTTGATAAGATGAAATTTCAAAAACGCCTCCTGACTCCCATGACTCAGCAGTCGCTCGATAGCGGAATTATGCTGACGCTGATTGCTGCCGTTGCTCTAGTGGTTGGGAGCATTCCATTGACATTCAGCTACGAAATAATCAATTCACCTGCCAACAATCCGGCTCTTTGGGGAGAAGCAGGTTTGTGGAGTGTCCTAGGAG
>JAIUYC010000167.1 GCA_020216575.1 Coleofasciculus sp. S288
ATTAAATCCGTGGGAAAACCGATAACCTCATAACAAAACCCGCCCTTACCCAAGGTCGGTATTGGGATAATTTATTTTTTGGAAGTCCCTTAGCTATCACCTAGCACCTCTTCTTCTCCTACTACCTACCACCTACCACCTCATCATTAATCCAGCACCTTAAAGGACTTTACTTCCAGTACTGGACCAATCATAGCGAAGCTCATGACATCTTCGCGTATCTCTCCTTCGACCTTCACTTTCAGGTCGGATTTTTTTAGCTCATCCGGGGCGTTCTTGAGTTCATAGGTTTCGCCTGAGTCTGCAACCAAAGCCCAAGTCCCCGGGCCCAGTCCTTTGCGTTCGATAACACCAGTGATACTCATGCTGTGCGCACCTCTCCTTTAGAAGCAAGATAGGCCAGTCCGAAGCAGAGGAGAGCGTTGACGACTAGGAACGAGCGAGCAACGATGCCCTCACCCAACAACATGACGCTGGGTGACACGACAGCACTCACGGCTAAACAACTAGCAACGCCAAGGGCTGAGCCAATTGCCACCCATTTCCATTGCTTGTGACCGAGGAACAACACCACCAAGACTAAGGGAATCACAACACTGGCAAAAATTGGGTTTAACATACTGCTGCCCTGTACCGCACTTCCTAGTTCGGGGATGGAACTTCCCATCACTCGGAATGGCCACTGAGGAAGGTCAAAGATATAAAAACCGCGTAGGAAAAACAAGCCAGAACTTCCCGCAACTAACCCACTGGTGAGCGACCAACTCCAGAAGGGCAGGTAATTCCGCAGGAACCAGGCAAGCAGATAAGAACCGAGAACCATCGCCAGTTTCGGCAGCAGCATCACGGTGCCGCCGTCCATCCAGAACCGAGGATTGAGATAACCGTTGTCTCGCAACCAGCGGAAGAAGTCGCGGAATGTAATTTGTCCTTTCAGAGCCAGCTTAACTGCGGCTGCTGCATCGAGGTGTCCTGCGCCGAAGTGATTGAGAGGATCTTCCTTGACGGCTCGGGATGATTGCTGCAAGACATTGAGGACTTCATCCGGTTCTTTAATACCACTAGCTTTTACCAACGCCGCAACCCCAGCAACGTGAGGAGCTGCCATACTTGTTCCTTGGTAGCCAGCAAAAATGTAGTCGCCGGTTTGGGGGTCAATGGTGTTTTGCAAAATCAGACCGGCTTCGCTGCCACCAGGGGCGGAAATATCCACACCGGCGCCAAAGTTGGAGTAGGGAGCTTTGACACCCGCAGAATCTAAAGCCGCAACACCGATAACACGGGGATAGCGAGCGGGGTAAGCGGCAGCATTTTGGTTGGCATTCCCTGCTGCTGCTACGATAACGACTCCTTTGTCATAGGCATAGTCGATCGCTTCTGCCATCAACTTACTTTCACCAGCACCGCCTAGACTCATATTAATGACATCTGCACCGTTGTCAGCCGCATACCGAATCGCTTCGGCAATATCGGCTACCGTACCGCCCCCTCCAGCGCCCAATACCTTCAACGGCATGAGGCTGGCTTCGTAAGCAATCCCAGCGACCCCAAAATTGTTATTCGTGGATTGAGCGATTGTACCGGCAACATGGGTACCGTGACCGGAATCATCATAGGCCTCAATCCGGTCGTTAACGAAGTCGTAGCCTTTGACAAACTTCGTATTTTTCAAGTCGGGGGCGAGGGCAATGCCAGTGTCAATAACGGCAACAGTAACACCACTGCCTTTCGTTTCGTCCCATGCCGATTCAATGTTGATGCTTCGCAAGTTCCACTGCTTGTTGTATTCCGGGTCGTTGGGAACATCGAAGGCTTGATAGATGTAGTTGGGTTCAATAAATTCGGTGAGCTTGCCGAAGCCCAATTTTTTCAGCTCTTTGATCGTATTGCGATCGCCTTTCGCAATATATACATTGTCAGCCGCTGAGAATTCACTATTGAGGCGTGGATCGAGGTTGTATTTTTCAGCGAGCAAATTTACGTTCGCTGCAATCTCTGTCGCCGGGACACTTTCCCGGAAATCCAGCACAATCGACTCAAACTCTCCTCGAGCTGCCAGACCTTTAAAATTAAACAGGGCAAATCCTAGCCCCACTAAAAACAAACACGCTATCAAAAACTTTCTCATGGCAACCCGCCTGCTGTCGCGCCAATATAACCTCTACCATAACTTATGGGTCTCCTCTTCGGTACTCATTGGGAGGGACTAGTAGACGTCAAAAGGCAAAGGTAAAAAGATGGAAAAAGGTCTCCTGTGGTTGCCCTTGCTGGCAGTCTTTATCTGGCTTGCCTGGTCAGGATGGAACGAATACCAAAAAGTTGAAGCCTATCGCCTCTGGGCATCTCAGTTTGAGCGAGCCAAGTATGATATTTATGCCGTGCTAGGTCAAAAAGGCTGTGACTTAACCTGGGGAAAACCGACGCGCTCTGGAGTGGTGAATCTAGAAACCTTTTCCCTTAAAGACGTTCAATCGATTCGCTTGTTAGTAGATGACCGCGTCGTTAACTTAGAAACTCCTCCAGCCAAAGGTCGTGCAATTACTTTGGAATTTCTCTTTCCAGCACCCGCCGCCTCAATCAAAGTCCCCTTTACAGAAATCCCCTTAGCCGTGGAGTGGGGAAAGTATCTAGAAAAGGAATTACAGCGCTTGCGCCTGGAACCTGCCACCGAGTAGACTTTCTTCACCAGGAACGTTGACTGAGTGAAAGCGATAGCGGTTCTCCAAGGATTGGAGTACAGCCGTCCATCTCCTGACTTTTGACTCGAGTAAGGGCGAGTTTATCGGATTGAGCCGTGGGAAAGTAGATATCTGGATAAAACCCGCCCCTCCGACTCCTCAACCTAGTGCAGTGGGGCAGAAATAAGTAACCCGTTAATAAGGAAGCCAAAAGTAGAAAGACAAGCTTTTCGTCCTTGAGCCCTTTGCCCTCTACCCCCTGCCTTCTTGTACTAGATGTATTCCACAAGGGGCGAGAACCGCTATAAACTCTTTTTGCCAAAAGTCACTCGCTGCCTGGTTTCGGCTACCCTTAAAATAAAGACTCTCAGTGGCTAATTTAGCGATGCCCGTGCCAAATACTGCTCGGTGCAATTATTTCCAGTTGTAGCCCTTGCAGGTTTAATAACAAAAAACCGTTCTGATTAGGGAAGACTGCCGTGGATGCGGGAAACCAGCAAAGAATATTAGGCTATTTCATCGAAGAAGCGAAAGAACACCTCGATACGATCGAAAAAGGGCTATTAAATTTGCCCTCAGTTGTGAAAGAGCCAGAGAGGGTTAATGAAATGTTTCGCGCCGCCCACTCGGTCAAGGGAGGTGCGGCAATGCTGGGCTTTTCTAGTATTCAAAAGACAGCCCACCGCTTAGAGGATGCCTTCAAAATTCTTAAAGAGAATGATATGAAGGTTGACCGCAAGCTGGAGTCGTTATTTTTGCAAGTCTACGATACTCTGAAAGACTTGATCGAACAACTGCAAGGTCCGTTTGGTCTTCGGGAAGGGGATGCTGAGAAAACCATGCAGGCAGCTGAGCAAAAGTTCGCTCAATTGCAGAAGTACATCCACCACTTGATGAGTAGTCGTGGTGAAGCAGCAGCGACACCTGCTGAGGAGGCGAAAGCTCAAACGGGGCTTCCCCCAAATTTTGGGACTCAGGTAACGGACATCTTAAAACAGATGTTGCAGCTGTTCAAACAAAAAGAAACACCAGAGAGTCGGCGAAAACTGCAAGCCCAATGCAAGCGTTTAGCTCAACTGGGAGCAGGGATAAACACTTGGCAAAAGCTACTCCAAACGTCCTATAAGGCGATCGCTAATCCCAAGAATCCTTATCAGAAGCTAGCCCCTGTGGTGATTAAGGAAATCAAGCAAGCTAGCGATCGGTTGCAAACAGGGAACAGTAGTGAAATTGCGGTGAGTCAAGACTTGCAGCAACTTGTAAGTGCAACGCCAACTCCTGCTGCCACTACAGCCACTAAACAGATAACCCTGACAGTCGAACCCAAAGCCGCCGCTAAAGAGCTTATCCAAGCGTTTGATAAAAAACAACTGTCGCAACTGGTTAAGTTACTCGTTCAAGCAACTCGTGCCTCGAGTAGTTAGTAGTTAGTAGGAGAATAGCCCCTACTAACCACTAACAGCTATCACTAGAGCAAGTTGGCAGAAATAACGCTCCAAGAAAAATTCTCCCCCTGCCTCCAAGAGCTTTCCCTGCTCTCGTAACGGGTGGAAATTTCTGCCAAGCTGGTCTAGTTACTCTTGTTTAGGCCGAGACAGAACAAAAGGCAAAAGGCAGTGGTTCGACAAGCTCACCAATCGGGCAGAAGGCTCCAAGGCAGAAGGGAAAAGATTAACTGGTCAAGGTTTCAGTATTTGGCGACTGCTATACATTATCCTGCTCGTCCTATGTATCGTCCTGCCATCTGTAAGGCGTCAGCAATATCGACATCACCATCGTTATCGGCATCGAGGAAGGAGTTGAGTACAGAATTTGACCCTTGGGGGTTCTGAGCACTCGTCCCCGATTGGAGCAATTTCAAAACCAGAGGAACTAGGAACGGCAACATGGCTTGAATCGTACCGGAATTTATCCCCGTTCTGCGTTCGGCTTCTTGTACAATCTGCTGAATCTGAGGCGTACTGAAGAGGAAATCAACCGCTTGAGTGCTGGGTTGAGTTCCGCTGTATTGATTGACGAATTCTTGAGTTTGCTCATACCCCTGCGTCTGTCGCTTTTGTTGCAGGGCAGAGCGAGCATGGTGTCCGACAACCGATAAGATGGATTCAATCGTTGAGGGATTTGTATGGGCATTATTGCTCAACTGTTGAACAGTACTGAGAATGCCAGCGAGTTGGTCAGAGCTTCCTTGCCGAGTAGGATTGTCAATCGCGTTTATAATTTGGTCGAAAAGAGCCATAATTTATTCTCCTGAAAGCTTACTGCATTTGACTATCTCACAAGTCGAAGATAACTTACCTCTAGCTAACTACAGAAAATTGACAATCTGCGTGTCTTTAGACAGCAGATTGTGACCAAGCCTATAACAGGGCAGATACTAAGTAAGTTTTTATTTTCAATACCTACACCCTACTACCTCTCAAATGACGATTGAAGTTGATTACCGTTTTCCTCCGGGTGTTGATGCCGAACGACAAGCCAAAGTGATTGCCGTCGGGCAAACGGCTGGCACCTGGGATGCCCGTTTTGCTCATCGCGAAGAGACGTTGCGATCGCATTTAGCCGAAGTTGTCCAAGTTCGTGCTGAACCAGACGGCTACAACCTTGCTACCATTCGCTTTCCCGAAGCCAATGTGGAAAACGACATCCCGACGCTGCTGACGATGATTTTTGGGAAATACTCGATGGCAGGGGCGGCAAAGGTGATGGCCGTGCGTCTTCCGGAAGACTACGGCAGGCGTCCCAAATTGGGGATTGCAGGAATCCGAGAACGACTGGGAATTGTTAACCGCCCTCTCATTATGGCGATTTTCAAACCTGCACTAGGACTTTCAGCAGATGACCATGCGGCGATTTTAAACGAGGTTGCCAATGCAGGGTTGGACATTATTAAAGATGATGAGATTATGGGAGACTTGGACGTTGCCCCGACGCTGAAACGTCTGGAAGCTTGTCGCAAGGTACTCGATGCAGTCAAACAGCAAACGGGGCGCACGGTACTGTATGCAGTTAATGTTACGGGTACGGCGGATAAATTAATTGAGAAAGCCCGTCTATTGGTACGCGAGGGAGCAAACGCCCTACTCCTTAACGTCCTGACTTATGGCTTTTCCGTGCTGGAGGCTTTGGCGGCGAATTCAGAGATTAACGTACCGATTTTCGTCCATCCTGCCTTTGCTGGAGCAATGTGTGCTGCCCCTGATTATGGCTTGGCGTACTCGGTGGTTTTGGGAACGCTGATGGCGCATGGCGGAGGAGATGCTGTGCTGTACCCTGCTCACTACGGCAGTTTACCATTTGACCCAATGGAAGAAGCACGGATTCGGGATAGTTTGCGATCGCGCAATCTCTTCCCCGTCCCCTCAGCTGGTATTCATCCCGGTATTGTCCCCAAAGCACTTGCAGATTACGGTCAAGATGTTATCCTCAATGCGGGTACTGGCATTATGGATCACCCCGATGGTCCAGCCTCTGGTGTTAAGGCATTCTTTGAAGCCCTAGAACGAGTTCGGCAAGGTGCATCGTTTGAACTAGAAACCCTACCCGAGGGGGCGTTGCGCCGCGCTGTGGAAAAATGGGGAGCCGGATGAGCGAGTTTCTGGATGTCTTTTCGAGCGTTGACTAGTATAAGAAGGCAGAAGGCTCCAAGGCAGACTTCGGCGTGAGCGCTCAGTCGAACGAAGGCAGAAGGCTTTTATGAAAGAAAGCTTGTACAGTAAGCTTTTTAACCTTTTTCAACTGGATACTTATTTCCGCCACGCTGCACTAGGATTTTTTGCCATCCGGTTGTTGTACTTATGACCAAAAGGTTGAAGTATGAGAAGATTAGCTGCTGTAATCGCACTCAGCCTGAGTGGAGTGCTTTGGATACTTCTCCACGGTCTTACACAACCGTTGAGGAATGGAGATAATACGAAAACGCAAAGACTTGTTGCTCAGGAGAATTTAAGAGAAATTCCTGCTCTCTCTTGTCGTGTACTCTCCTCGTCTGCTCATCCATTCCAGAAACCCGCTCCTATTGGTCCAGTCTTATCCAGGGGCAGGGGAAAACTCTTTAAAGCCAATGCCGGCACGTCGTTTAAAGGTTGTGGATTACAGAATTTAGGGGTGGATGACCAGATTTGGGATCGTTTCGATCAACCTGGAGACAAAGCAGCGCTGTTAAAGTCAATTGATAACAGTTTGCGATACCTGCAATCTAGCGCAGCTGTTGCGGCTTACCGAAGGTATCCAGTGGTTGGAGTGACTCGCGATCGCGTCCTTCGCAGTCTTTTACGGTTTCGCCAGCTAGTACTATCGTCTCGTTCGGCGGCAGAATTGGAAACGGCGGTAAAACGCGAGTTTACTTTTTACCAGTCCGTCGGGAAAGATGGCTTAGGCAATGTCTTGTTCACTGCCTACTACGAGCCCGTTTATGCCGCTAGTCGCGTCCCTACTTCAGAGTATCGCTATCCCCTCTATCGGCGACCACCCAATTTATCATCCTGGCGCAAACCCCACCCTACCCGCGAACAACTAGAAGGGAAAGATGGGTTGCAAGGCTCAAAGGGGAAACTGCGAGGGTTGGAATTATTTTGGTTACGCGATCGCGTGGAAGCCTACATGATTCACATCCAAGGTTCTGCCCGACTTATCTTACCTGATGGAACGCAGACGACGGTAGGGTATGCGGGTAAT
>JAIUYC010000168.1 GCA_020216575.1 Coleofasciculus sp. S288
ACCCAACACCCAACACCTACCCCCTACCACCTACCCCCTAATCCCTACCACCTAATGAAACCCCCCCTACCACCATTTACGCTGGAAACAGCTCTGATCAAAGTTCAAGCAGCAGAAGATGCGTGGAACACTCGCAATCCACACAAAGTTGCCTTAGCCTACACAGAGGATTCCCAGTGGCGAAATCGAGCTGAATTTTTCAGTGGACGTGAAGCGATCGCAGCTTTTCTGCAACGCAAGTGGGCTAAAGAATTAGATTATCGCCTAAAAAAAGAGCTTTGGAGCTTCACCGATGATCGAATCTCTGTCTGCTTTGAGTATGAATGGCACGATGATTCTGGCTACTGGTATCGCTCTTATGGCAATGAACAATGGGAGTTTGCCTCCAACGGTTTGATGCGAAGGCGACAAGCCAGCATTAACGATGTTCCCATTCAAGAGTCTGAAAGAAAGTTTCGATGGGAGCGTAAACCCAATCTATGAACAAACAACAATTAATCGTAGAGCTTCAAACTCATGGACTGAAGCTAGTTGAGCAGGAAATTGGAGCCGCAGGACGAAAAGGCGGGGCAGGCCCTTCCGATCACAAAGCTGTAACCGTGGATGGCACAACGGTAATGGTGCCAATTTACAACAGCCCAGCCGCTCAGTCACCTTACACTGTGGGGATTGATCAGGCAACAAACCAGATGCTTTTGCAATTGGAGCGAGAAGCGATTGGCTCTACCACGCCAAAGGCGATCGCGCCGATCCAGTTTCCCCATCAACCCAAGTTCTACAGTCTCACCACGGCTGACGGCATTCCTTACAGTCAAATTGCTTTGTTGCACAGTCGAGACGTTTTAGCGACAACTGTTCTGCAAACCTGTATGCGTTACAGCGATACAGAGAACTCTTGCCAATTTTGCGCCATTGGACAATCGCTGGCAGCAGGTAGAACCATTGCCCGGAAAACTCCCGCTCAACTGGCTGAAGTTGCGGAAGCAGCCGTGCGGTTGGATGGGGTTAAGCAAATGGTGATGACGACTGGAACGCCAAACACGAGCGATCGCGGTGCAGCTTATCTGACAGAATGTGCCAAAGCGATTAAAGCCAGAGTAGACATTCCCATTCAAGCGCAGTGCGAACCACCCGATGATTTCATCTGGTTTGATCGCATGAAAGCGGCAGGAATTGACTCTTTAGGAATGCATCTGGAAGCGGCTGACCCCCAAGTTCGGGCAAAAATTATGCCGGGTAAAGCAAAAGTGCCTGTGGAGTATTACTTTGAGGCATTTGCCGTCGCAGTCAAGGTTTTTGGTTGGGGACAGGTAAGTACCTATTTACTCGCAGGGTTGGGAGATAGTTTAGAGACGCTGTTGGATGTTTGCGATCGCCTAATTCAAATCGGCGTTTATCCCTTCGTTGTACCCTTTGTTCCCATTACAGGAACCCCACTAGCAAATCACCCTGCCCCCAAGAGTGAATTTATGTTCACCCTCTATGAGCGAGTGGGTGCCATGTTAAAGCAGGCAGGAATGTCATCGGAAGAAATTAAAGCAGGTTGTGCCAAGTGTGGTGCTTGCTCTGCCCTTTCTAACTTTGAAAAGTAGTTCATAGTTCATAGTTCATTGCTAAAACTCAATTCCCAATTCCCAATTCCCAATTGCAATGAAGACTTATCAATTTAAACTGGCAACGGATTCTCAGGAAGTGGCTGCTTACTTTGCACTTCGTCGCTCTATCTTTGCTGAAGAACAGCAGCTATTTCAAGGAGATGATGTGGATGAAATTGACCAGATTGCTTATCCGATTGTGGCGATTGCAACTGATACTAACCAAGTAGTTGGAGTTGTGCGAATTTATGAAGTTGAACCGGGCATTTGGTATGGTGGCAGATTGGGCACGCATCCGGACTACCGCAGAGGCTGGCAAATTGGCAAGGGACTCATCTACAAAGCTGTCACGACTGCTAACACCTGGGGCTGCAAACAGTTTCTAGCAACGGTGCAATTGCAAAACGTGCGCTTTTTTCAACGGCTTCACTGGGGGTCTTTGAAGGAAATTATGATTTGCGATCGCCCTCATCATTTGATGGAAGCTGATTTAAACTTTTATCCCCCCGGCATTGAACCCCGTCCTCTGCTATCTCTTCCGGCAAGAGAGGCATCCTAGCAAGTCAAAAGTCAAAAGCTGGAGAAGCAGTGATCATAATACTCTTGGAGATTGACTAAATGCAAATTAAATGAGGAACAGATTAGTGCTAGCATCCCTCGCCACACAACTTCGGCAATCTCTCAGTCTCCTGCAAAAGCAAGATATTCAAACTGCATCACAAGCATTAGGAGTTGGCGCACAGTGGGCTTCTTCTAATGTTCTATTGGGAGATGATTGTGCTGCAATCCCTGATGGGGACGGGTATCTGTTATTGGCAGCAGAGGGAATTTTACCTCAATTTCTAGAGACAGAACCCTGGTTTGCCGGTTGGTCGGCTGTGATGGTGAACGTGAGTGATATCTATGCAATGGGAGGGCGTGCGATCGCAGTTGTAGATGCTTTATGGAGTCAATCTACCAGCAGCACGAACTCTATTTGGGATGGAATGAAGGCAGCCGCTCAAGCTTACAACGTCCCGATTGTTGGTGGACATACCAATTGTCATAGCCCTTACAATGCTCTTGCTGTTGCTATTGTTGGACGTGCAAAGCGATTGATTACTAGCTTTAATGCTCAACCTGGAGATTTGTTGCTAGTCGCCACTGATTTCCGGGGGAAATCTCATCCCAAATACCCCTTCTGGGATGCCGCAACAACCGCTGATCCAGTTCAGCTCCGTGAAAATTTGGCAATTCTGCCATACTTAGCCGAAACAGGGTTATGCGATGCTGGCAAAGACATCAGCAATGGAGGAATTATTGGCACTCTTCTGATGTTGCTAGAAACGTCCGACTGTGGAGCCGTTCTGAATTTAGATCAAGTTCCTTGCCCAAAAGAATTAGCCTTAGAACATTGGCTGACGAGTTTTCCCAGCTACGGGTTTCTCCTCAGTGCTCGTCCTGATCATGCCTCGGCGATTCAATCCTATTTTCAGCAGCAAAGCTTAGTATGTGAGGTAGTTGGAGAAGTTCAGCCAACTCAGCAACTTGTGCTGCGAAAAGGCCGAGAATCCATTGTGTTCTGGGATTTGTCTCAACACAAATTAACTGGCTTCTCAAAAGTGGGAGGGACGCAATGAGTCAATCCTCACTCGGTACTTGTAACACTAATCGGGACTTGCTTCAAACTTCACAGCCAGCCAGCTTGAAAATTGCGTTATTGACCTATTCCACCAAGCCAAGAGGAAGCGTTATTCATACACTGGAGCTGGCTGAAGCATTGCATCATTTAGGACATCACGTTTGCATTTATGCATTAGATAAAGACGGAAAAGGATTTGACTACCCTCTAAGTTGCGAGTACGAGCCTATTCCTGCTCAACCTGCTCCGACTGAAATTGATGCACTCATTCAACAACGGATTCAAGAATTTGTAGAGTATCTAAAACAAGCCAATCCAATCTATGATTGCTACCACGCGCAAGACTGCATCAGCGCTAATGCATTAGCCATTCTGAGGCAAGAGCAACGAATTCCTCATTTTGTGCGAACAGTCCACCACATTGAAGACTACAGCAGCCCGTATCTTCAGCAGTGCCAGGAGCGATCGATTCGTGAAGCGAATCTCTGCTTGTGTGTTAGCGATCGCTGGCAGGCAGAACTTCAGCAGCATTACCAAATCCACGCCCCACGGGTGATTAACGGTGTCAATTTGTGGCGATTCTCACCTATCCTCAGCAGCTCAGAACCTACACTTATTAAACGATGGAAATTGAAGGGTTCTCCCATCTATTTAACAGTCGGCGGAATTGAACCTCGAAAGAACTCCATCCGATTACTACAAGCATTCGGGCAAGTATTGAAAGAGTACCCAAATGCTCAGTTAATCATTGCTGGTGGAGCGACACTGTTTGACTATCAGTCTTACCGGGATGAATTCTTTGTCCTCGCTCACCAATTACAAATACAAATTGGTCGTTCTTTAGTGTTGCCAGGAGTGATTGCCGATTCCGAGTTGCCTGCTCTATACAGGATTGCCGATGCCTTTGTCTTTCCCTCTGTGAAAGAAGGTTGGGGATTGGTAGTATTGGAGGCGATCGCTTCTGGTCTCCCAGTCATTACGTCTAACCAACCTCCATTTACTGAATTTCTTTCACAAACCTACGCTCTCCTAGTTGATCCTAATTCACCCGACGCGATCGCAATAGCCATGCGCTCAATTATTCAGCCCGATCGTTCCATTTCCTTGGTGCAGCAAAGTCAATCTGTTCTAGCTAGTTACACCTGGGAAGCCTCTGCCAAAATGCATCTGTATCACTATGAACAACTCCTGAGTAGGTTTGAGGTGAACCCCTGTTAAGGTGTTAGGTCGTAGGTGGTAGGTTTTAGGGAAAAGCTATGATGCTCTCCTTGGAAAGATAAGGATTTCGGGCAAATTCTGACTTCTCAACCAAGTCTCCAAACCTACCACCTAACCCCTAAAACCTGCCACCTTAATAGGGGGAGTTTAAGGTATCAGGTTCGAGGCTTTAGTTTCAGAACTAAGCTTTTCTCCATTTAATAACCAAGAGTCTTACTATCACTGCCTTTCTTGTTTTTGACTTTTGACTTACTCTTATGCCTGAAATTCGCTTTCAAATTCAATGGCCCGATGGTTCCCAGGAAACCTGCTATTCCCCTTCTTTAGTCGTCAAAGACTACTTCACACCTAATAATGAGTATGAGCTGGATGACTTTGTTGAGCGATCACGTACAGCCCTGAAAATTGCTAGCGATCGCGTTCAGGCGAAGTATGGTAGCCCTTGTGGTCTAGCTCTAGGGCAATTGCAAGAAATTGAAATCAAGTCGGCTCAGTACAACCATCTATCCCAACCCAAAGTGCGATTCATTCAGTTTATTGAGTAGATACAAACCCCACCTACATTTACGCCTACGCAAGCAATTCATGACAGCTTCCCTAGCATTGCTACAAACACTGAGACATCGCTGCTAACACTTGCTGTTTCACTGACATTGCTCCTGTCGAGTCTGACGCAAATCTCAGGTGATGCAAGCCTTTTAGGTCTATTTGGCTCTACTTTTCTACAAAGTCTCACTGCTCAATAAGTTCTCTGAACTGCTAGCGGATAGAGGATACGTGGCAGCAGTAGGCATGAAAGAAGCATTTTCTGAATACTATCCAATGCTTTTGGCAAACACACCCAAGAGTGGGGATTTGGTTCGGGACAGAAGCATAAATTGAGCGATTGCTGAACTTATGCTTTAAGTCGCACCAAAATAGTTGACCCTCCATCCAGATTTTTGAGAGTAATCATATATCGATATATGATGTCCCCTTCTCGATATATGATGCTCACATAGCACTCAACTTTTTCGTTGGTATGCAAATTCGATTGGCTGTCATTAGCAATGCAGGTGGCAGTGGCAAAACTACACTTTCGGTTCATCTCGCTTATGAACTGGGGCAACGCGGATTCAACGTGGCGCTAATGGATCTCGACCCCCAAGGCTCACTGACGCTCTTTTGTGGATTGAATCCGCCCGAACCCGAAGAAACACTAGCGGCTGTGCTCACAGATAAGTTTGACGGGAACTGGCCGCTTACTCCTTGCTGGAGCGAATACACATCCCAGGTGGTCATCTGTCAGGGTGGGATGGTACTAACACAAACGGCAGATGAGCTGGTATTGCACAAACGCGGAGCCTACCTTTTAGGAGACTGCTTAACTGACTATCCCCTAGAACATGACCTGATTATTTTTGACTGTCCAGCTACTCTTGGTCCTTTGCCGTTGATGGCACTGGCGGCTTGCACGCACTTAGTAGTTCCTGTGCAGCTCGAACCGAAGTCAATTCAAGGTTCTGCCCATTTACTGGAGTGGTACTACTACCATTGTCGGCACTTACGCCTAAAACCGAGTCCGGAAGTCTTGGGATTCGTGCCGAGTCAATATGATTCCCGAAAAGCGGCGCATCGACAGATCAAGGAATCCTTACCTGCTCAGCTAGAACAGATGAATATCCGCGTCTTTCCAGCTATTCGCAATAGCGCTGAATTTGTCAATGCTAGTGGACAAGGATTACCTTTGCATCTTTATCGCA
This sequence comes from Coleofasciculus sp. S288, assembly GCA_020216575.1. Taxonomy (GTDB): domain Bacteria; phylum Cyanobacteriota; class Cyanobacteriia; order Cyanobacteriales; family Coleofasciculaceae; genus JAIUYC01. The sequence goes on from JAIUYC010000168.1 coordinate 6,177, forward strand.
AAAGTCATCCGGCTTTGAGTGACTTCAAAGAAATCGCCTCCCACTTGGCAAATCTAATCGGAAAACCGAATCAGAAGAAAGCTAAAAAAGCGTCATGAGTGGTCGTAAAGCTCCCAACATTACCAATTATTTTTCGTCTGCACAGAAAGAATTGCAGTTATCGGAAGCCGAGGCAGAAATTCAGCGACTCAAAGCCGAGATTGAAGAACTTCGTGCTAAGGGTTCCACTGAATTAGAAGCTCCTCTCACCGCACTGCGATCGCAATTGCAATCCCAGGCGGGTATTCTGACGATTCCACTCGCTCAAATTGAACCGAACCCAGAGCAACCCAGGCAGACATTTTTGCCCGAAAGTATCGAGTCTATGTCGCGATCGCTAAAAAGTGATGGACAGCTAGAGCCGATTATTTTAATTCAACGGGGAGACCTGGTGATATTTGATGGGGAGCGGCGTTGGCGAAGTGCCAAAGCTTTGGGTTGGGAGAGCCTACAAGCTGTGATTATTCCCGAACCCGTCGCTCTCCATCGCAAGGCTCTATTGACCTCCCTGCACCGGGAAGACCTCAATCCTCTCGATAAAGCGGAGGCAATCGTGCGGGAATTGGCTGACAATACGGGTCTAGATGCTCCTTCTATCCCCCGCATCCTCTCGACAGTGGTGCGGCGGTTGAACAAGCAGGAACGCATGAACCGAGTCGTTGGGTTGATGACGGCGACAGAGCAAGAACAACAAGAGGGTTTAGCGGCGCTTGGGTTGGATGAGAGAGAGCAGTCCGTGTTGGCGTTACTCTTGGATTTACAGCTCAATCCCGCTTCCATTGATGCCAACATTTTTCCCATGCTATCGCTGGCTCCTGACCTCAAAGCAGCTATCCGGTCTAGTGGACTCAAAGGCGTTCATGCGATGTGCTTGCAGAAACTTTCCGCCAAGAATTTGGGGAAGACTGAGGAGGAAGCGGAGTCAATCCGGGTGGAAACGACGCAGAAAGTCATTGCTGAAAAACTGTCTGTTAAAGACACCCGAAAATTAGTCAGCGAAGTGATGTCTTCAGTTGCCGCCTCGTCTCCAACGTCACCTCCTCCTGCCGCTAAGCAAGTCTTAAAAGCTACGGGAAGCTTGGAAAAACGCTCTAGCGAGATGTTGGCAAAAGCTGAACCAGAG
>JAIUYC010000169.1 GCA_020216575.1 Coleofasciculus sp. S288
TGAGTAAGCTTTCATCTTGACACTCTCAGCAGCTTCCTCTTACTGTACCTTGGTTATTTGAGAAACGCTATACTAGGTGAACAAGTTTTGCAATCCCCCCGATTTTCTCTAGCATTTGGCGGTCTTCTAGCCAAGTAGAGACTTGAGTCAAATCGGGTAATTCATCTTGGGCATGCAGCGCCAGCATGCAGGTGTAAATGGTGCGGTGAGACTCGAAAAAAAATGCTTCTGGTCTTAGTGCGTCTTTGACATTAGAGATAGCGTCCGGACTTAAAAGAATCGCTCCTAGGATAGATTCTTCCGCATCAAGATTACAGAGTGGTTTGTCCGGAATCCCTCTAAGTGGTGTTGTATCTGTTAAAATAGCAGTCATTTGTCCCTCACATTAATTAGTAGATGCTCCTTGACTGAAGGAGTGTTCTAGGGATTTCCCTAGATTGCTAGTTAAAGGGGCAACAAAAAACCGTAAATTTACGGATGTTTTGTCAATAAGCAACTGATTAACTGGCAATTAGTAGATGCCAACCCTTGATTGATTGAAGTAAGAGCGCAGTCAATCAGAACTCACAAACTAAAAGCGATCGCCTCATCAGCACGGGCGATCGCTTTTGCCGTTAGGGGGATTTACCCTCCCGGACGGTGTCTAGAGTTACCATCTGCTTGACAATCGTTTCAGCGCTCATCTGGTCAACGAGTTTGTTAGCTTCTTCGCTAAATTCAGTTATCCAAGCCTCAAGCGGAACTCCCGACGCTGTGCTCAGAGATTGGCAAGCCATGCGTAAGGCGATCGCATTGGCGACCACCTCCTGTTGGATATCAAGAGGTAGGCGCTGGTAGTTGAGCCTGGGGGAATCCGTCGGCTGTTTAACATCAAACTCTGGATGCCAGCCTTTCTCTAAGACGGCTTGCAAATCAGGTTCAAGCTCGACCAGGCGCTGCTGCAATTCAATAGCGAATGTGCGAATGGTTTCGCTGCCAGGACCGGTATTAGCCGGATGGCGCATTGCCAATTGAAGCTGGGCTAGAAGCAAGAATCCTGCTTCAGGGCTGAGAGTCAGAGGAATGGGGGGGTGCTGTGCTAGCCTTTGAAAAGCTTGGGCGAGTTCTTTAACGTCTTGTTGTTGGCTCATAGATGCAGCTCAAGATGTGAGGGTTGAACGGGTGCAAGCTTGACTCCATCCCAAACAACCACGAACTGGGGACGAGTGGCTGTATCAAATTCCTGTAATTTTAATCGCATTAGGCGGTTAAGGACTCTGAGGTAGTCAGCCGCATCTTGTTGGTTAGCGAATCGGCTGACAATCCGAGTCTTCTCGTTGGCAGCTCCCAGGCGGGCAATTGCCCAAGGTCTTCTCAACCGTTCGAGCTGTTCGTCCGTATCCGCCCGCTGCCACGATTCATGGTTCATTTCAGTGCTCCTTGGATGATGGTTAGAATTTCAAGTCGGATTGGGCTTTTATCTCTGGGTAAAAGAGTCCACGCCGCAACAGGATTGGGTATGTAAATCAGCAGGTAACTGGCTGCTACTCCTCGGATTGAGTAGGCGAGTTCTCTGCGTTGTTTGCGAGTGCTGTACCCTTTGCTCTTAAGAGCAGTGCAGATATTCCGGCCCTGGAGCATTAGCCGTCGGGGTTCACTGGTATGCTGGAACCTTCCCTGATGACTAATTTTTTTGCGATCGCTTCCCTGGCGATCGCCATTTTTTTTCTTGGGCATAGTCCTCTTAATTCAAACTGGCCAATTAAAAAAAAAGGCTAGAAACTTTAACTCAGGTGTGTTAGGCGGTTGCCGCCTGGTATGTCAAACGCAACCGCCTGTGTATGTCAAAATTCGCTAACTTTGGGTTTCTTCCTCCTCCGGTACAATTTCAGGTGATGACTGTTTAAGACAGTCGGGGAAAGCGCTAGCTCTCGGACTGGTCAAATCTTGGGGGCTAGCTTTTCGAGCTTTCAGGGCTTCGGCGAGGGCGTGTTTGGTTGCCTCGGTTCGCCGAATTTCGTCTTCTGTGGGTTCTCTCACGTTCCTCCTTGGGTTTGTTGAGTAAAGGGCGATCTGCCGAAGGCGGCAGCGCTTCGCTATCGCACTTCAGTAAAGGCGATAGCGAAGCGCTGCTGCGAAGCGCAGATCGCCTGATCATTCGAGGTTAAAAGTTTGTGATTCCTAGGTAGATGTATTTATCGATTGACTCTGGCATCACCTCCTCATAAGCCGGGGTTTTCTCCCAGCCGTTTGTTTAAGAAGGCGGCGGTGGTAGTTCCGCCGCGCACACTTCATGGGTCTTAATTTTCTGCATCTACTCACACAAACTGCTACTTATAGGCATCACCTCCTTTGGTCAGTGGTCAGTGGCCAGTGGTCAACTGACGATGGACACCCGCAGCTAGAGCAGATTGGCTCTAGGGGGGATTGTGGCTCCAAGGTTGTCGATGCAGGTTGGCATCGAGGGAGCTGGAAGGAAAGGGCGATCGCTTCAGAAACTGTTAAGCGTGAAACCGGCAATCGCCCATAGCAACCCACCACACAGCTCAATGCCGTGCTTACACCGCTTATCTGTAGTGGTGGGAAACTTTTAAAAGACAGGGAAACAACATCTCCAGCAGCGCCGTTCCCCTATCTTTTTTTGTTTTCGACTGCAACACGATGTTGCAGCACTGGTAAGATGGTAGACGATAAAAATTCAGATTTCAACCCCAACGTGCCAACTTTGAAGCAAGTTCGGGAACGCCTAGGAATGAGCCAAGGTGAGTTTGCAGATGCTTTAGGCTATGCCCGAAACACGATCAACCGTTATGAGCGTGGGAGAATTTCCCGAATCAATTTTTCGATTGCTCAAATTAAGAGGTTGATTCAGCTTTTAGAGCAGGCCGGGTTATCAATTGACGACTTACCTGACGACATTGACCAAGGCTAAGCAACGAAAAAACCGCCCGTGCAGAGCGGTGGAATAAATCAGGATGCATCTATTGACACCGACCATTATGGCAAGAGGAGTGGAACAAAGGTACTAATGAGCAAATTAGATGTCTCAATTCTTGACCAAACCAATCAAATGTTCCCAAAGTTCAAGGAGCATCTATTCGTCGCGATTGTCGATACTGGGGGAGTAACACTTTTTGAAAAGGAAGTACACCTAGAATCAGCGGTTATACCATTTGACCTAGCCCCTGGTGAATACACAGTGGTAGTGCAACACCCCTCTACCAATCCACCAGAGGTAAAGCATCAAGTAGAACTGGCTTCAGAAAACACCTATGTCCTGGCTACGTTTTACTTTGATAGCGATGGTAACTTTCTCACATCAGTAGCCCAAACTCATCAATTTTAAGAGGTGAAAATGAACACTGAAGAACGATTGAAAGAACTAGCAAACCGCCCTGCTATCAAGCGTGCAGAAGCCACCTTGAGCATGATCGAGATTCAAATCCGGGAAATCAAAGAGCGAGGCGACAGCATGACCGACAGCCAGATGGCTGACCGTTACTCGCTAATTTCCATCCTCGCCCTGGAGATTTCGCGGCGCTACCTGCGGGAAATCAAGGCAAAAGACCCGGACATCAAGCCAATTGACCTGAGCCAATTGACCAACTCTTAAAGAGTATCCATTAAAAGCGGCTCCACCTCGCCGGAGCCGCTTAGCAGCGATGTTGAAATTGCATCCTTTCATTATGACTGACCAAGAAATTAGTGAACTGAGAGAACGAATTAACGAAGTAGAAGACGATTTTTCTCGACGGGCAAACCTTCTATTGGATGAAATCCTATTGCTTCGAGATGAAACCGAACGGAACGCCAGAGCAACCGAACAAAACACCAGAGCGATAGGAGAATTGACCGAACGAATCAACCAAGTTGACGGACAAATTGAAGACTTGACTGAATCTGTACAACAACTCACCCAAAACGCCAATGCTGATAGAGCCATCATGCTTCAGATTTTGGAGTATCTGAGGAATCAATATCCCGGCAATGGGAGATGAGTTAAAATAGTCAGTAATTATCCATTTTACTTACAAGCCACTTCATATCTCGGAGTGGCTTTTTATTGCAAACATCATCAAATATTAAACCCACAAATAAACCTGTTAACAGGTATAATATGCCTATTACATAGAGTTCTTGCCAATCAAGAAACTTGTTGACAGGTTTTCAGAGAGATACCATAAGGGGGTAGATAAACCTGTTAACAAGTTTTTCTCTTATGACCAAACCCAAGGGCGGTAGAGGTAAAAAAGCAACTTACGCCACAGCTCACATTCGTTGTCCTAAACCGTTACTACCGCAGGTTAAAACGTTAATCAACCAGTTCCATGAAGAAAATGAAACCGCCCTTAACCATCAGTTGGGCGGTGCAAAAGCCGATATCTCAAACACTCCTGATCAGGAGCAACTCTGTCATGTTAGCCGAGAGGGGTTGGAAAAAGCGATCGCCATTCTGGAAGAGTGCTTGGCACTGCCAGGAGGGAAGCACCCATCCAAGGCAAAAATCAAAGAAGCGGTGGAGTGTTTAAAATCGGGTTGATTTGGGATTACTAAGAGTAAGCCGCGTTCTTGTGCATTTACCTGTTCGTGCTCATTCGAGAGGAGAAGCGTTCGCCCCAGCGATACCGCCGCCCTCGCTCCCGACGACGAGAGCGAATCAAACGGCAACCTGGAAACTCTGCTCTCAGGAAACGCCTAAGCATTCTGCTTAACGGGGATACTCGCACTGCACAGCGCCTGGTGAACCAAGCTTGTGCCAACAATCCAGGACGGTCTGTGGACTGGTGCGTAGAAAAAGTGATTTGGGACTTGGAACGCGATCGCCTGTAGTGGAGAATTTGCCTTCAGTACCCAATCACTCTGTTTTTATTGCTTGTACTTGATAAAAAAGCTTAGAAGCGTACTACGTCTACCTAAAGGGATAGATACGTTTCTGCCCATGCGGGATAAGTATTTCATCATACATTTGTAGGTTGAAATTAGCATGAAAGACGTAGTACTCTTGCAGGATCAAAAGCAGAGTCAGGTCATGAGCTTTGATTACGAACTTTTTGTGATTGGTGCAGGACCGGGGGGGCTAGCGGCGGCTGAACGCGCTGCTGGATATGGTGTTCGCGTAGCAATTGTTGAGCAGGAGCAGGTCGGTGGTACTTGTGTCGTGCATGGTTGCATTCCAGAAAAACTAATGACTTATGCCGCTAGTTTTTCCCAAGTTTTTGAAAGTGCTGATGAATATGGATGGGGCAAAGTTTCAAGAGAGTTTGATTGGTGTCAATTCATGAGAGCTAGAGACCGCGATATCAATCATCTCAGTCAAGTACACGTCCAGAAACTACAAAAAACAGGAGTTGAACTCCTCAAAGGACACGCCCGATTCTTAGATGCTCACATGGTGGAAATTGAGGGACATCGGTACACGGCAGACAAAATTTTGATTGCAGTGGGTGCAAAAGCCATAAAGTCAAATGTTCCAGGAATGGAATATGCCATTACTGTCCGCCAAATGCTGGAACTGGATCAGCAACCCAAACACCTGGCAATTATTGGCAGCCATCATATTGCCGTGAAGCTGGCAGGGATTATGAATGACTTAATCTCAAAGGTTACTTTAGTTGTGTCAGAAGACCGAATTTTGCCAGGATGCGATGAAGATCTGCGGATAGCCGTTCAAGAGGACATGACCCGACTGGGAGTTAGAATCTTCTGCAATACTAAGGTTGAAAAAATTGAACGGGTAGAGAATTGTTTGAATCTAACGTTGTCAGGCAACAGTCAACCTGTGACAGTAGAAACGGTTGTTTCGATCGCAGATCGCATCCCTGACTTGGATGGGCTGGATTTAGAAAAGGCAGGAGTTGAAGTTAAGCAGGGAGCGATCGCAGTAGATGACTATAGTCGCACGACTCAGGCAACTATTTTCGCCGTTGGTGATTGTACTGGTAGACCTCCTTTTACGCCAGTTGCGATCGCGGCGGCTAGAGCATTTGCAGATACAGAATTTGGCCATCAACCGCGAGTTGTAGATTATGAATGCGTTCCCTACTTAGTAGCGTCCAATCCTGAAGCTGCCACAGTGGGTTTAACTGAAGCTCAAGCCCATGAAAAATTGGGCGAAGCTGTACGCTGCTATCGCAAAAAATTCCAATCGCTGTTCGATATGAGGGCAGAATCCCCTGAAAAAACGCTGCTGAAGCTAGTGGTTGATAGTAACTCAGACCGCGTACTGGGCGCTCACATGGTAGGGGACTGTGCCGCTGAGATTCTGCAAATGATTGCTTTGGCGATGAAAGCAGGTGTTACCAAGACAAATTTCGATAACACAATCGGCATTCATCCCTCGATAGGTGAAGAGTTTTTCTGTATGCGTTGAATCTGTTTTTGACCATCCTAAATCATCTGTGAGATTGGCTTTTTTAATAAACCGCAGAGGCACAGAGTTCGCCGAGGAAAGAAAGAGAGGTTCTGATGAAGCATTTAGGCTGGCTCTATTTTAGGACTTACGCACAGATGCTACACAGAGTAGGGGTGAGGCATGTCTCGCCCCTACAGATGGTGGTTTAAAGGTAAATTTGCGTAAGTCCTGTATTTGCTGAAGCTGTTCCAATCCAAAATGGGAAGCTGAATGTACATTCAAATTGCATAATCCTTTCCCCCTGCCTGCCCTGCCTGCCCTTGCTTCTTACCCTGCAACTTAAATGCCGATTGGCCGATTACCAGGGGATAACCTTTCTATCTCGCAAAAACTTACCCGTTATGTCGGAAGGAGCTTCCGTCGCTAACCACGTCACAGTATCAGCACCTTGTTGAACGGAGCGCGGCGCACTGGAACCGCCCATGTCGGTGCGAACCCAACCCGGACAGACTGAATTAACGGCGATGTTGTTGTCTCTGAGTGCTGCTGCCAACATCCCCGTAACGGCATTCAGGGCAGTTTTCGAGAGGGAATAGGCAGGCGCCCAATCTCCCATATCCGTTAGTTGACCGCCACCACTGGAGATATTGATTACTTTGCCCGCATTGCTCTTGATGAGGAGCGGTATTAGTTTCTGCGTTAAGCGGAGAGGACCGAGGGTATTCGTTTCCAAAGTTTGCCGAATTAGGGTTGGTTCAACTTGAAGGATAGAGGCGTTCGATGCATCGAGGAGAATACCTGCATTGTTGACAAGCACGTCTAGATGGTCAATCCGAGAGGCTAGTTCCTTCGCCAGTTGCTCGATACTGGTTTCGTCGGTTACGTCAAGTTGCAGGAATTCGACCTTAAACCCATCCTGCTGCAAGGTTGTACACGTCTCTTCCCCACGTTTGCGATCGCGAGCC
>JAIUYC010000170.1 GCA_020216575.1 Coleofasciculus sp. S288
TACACTCTTTCCGAACGCGACTCAGGTCTTTGCCCAAGGCGCGTTCCATACTGCACTACGAAACACTGGAGCTGGACGACCTTTACCCAGTTCCACCCGTGGCAGTATGGAACGCGCCTTGGGCAAAGACCTGAGTCGCGTTCGGCTACAGACCGACTCTCAAGCTGCTGATGCGGCTCGCGAGCTAAATGCTAAAGCCTTCACCACAGGGCAAACCATTTACTTTGGCGCAGGTCAATATCAGCCGCATACGAACCAAGGGAAACACTTACTGGCACATGAGCTAACCCATACAATACAGCAGGGAAGCGGAGGAACAAGAGGGCAGGGAAGCGTTCAACCCTCCACCCTCCACCCGACTCATTCTTCTATTAGCCAACCCCATGATCGGCTAGAGCGAGAAGCTGAAGCCGTCGCCGATCGCATCCTGTTAGGAGAGTCTGTATCACTAGGAGCCTTTTCAACCGCTACACCAGATACCCAAAAAATTGCCCGTCAGGAAGCCGGAGAAACTCCCCCAGCCCCACCCCCTCCAACCCCAGCAGGAAGCACACCAACTGACATCCCCACGGGAGTACCTACCGACGAAATCTCCCTGGCAACTGCCACCTTCACTCCAACACCTGCTGTTGCGGCCTACCTGGAAGCTCAGCCAAGGAACAGGGGTGATGTTCGAGTACGATTGGGCAACTTAGCTCAAGGTGTCATTCCCGTTCGTAAGTCAGGTGAAGGATACGCAACTTCAGAACATGAGCCAATCCCGCTCACTCATCCAGTCCTTCAGCCCTTACGAGATGCGGGGGTAAATCCGGTTGTAGCTGTCCGCATTCAGAACAGTGTCATTGAGGGATATGTCACCGTAGCAAACAGGAGAGGAGCGGTTGGGAATCCCCGTGCTTTAGTGGAATCCATTAAAGACCATTCCAGAGAAATGGGTTGGTTGGGTATTAATGTTAACCGAATGCCAGCTCCCACTAATGAGTTAAGGGAGGGCATATTGCGCCTCCAGGTCAACGACTTCCCCGTCACTGTTGGGGGATACATCAACGGGACAGGAACCTTTGGACTAGAAAACGAAACGGTCACGTTCCGGATCAGTGCAACAGTGCGCGTGCCTCAACTGACAGAATCCCAGCTCACAATTCGTCGCGATCCCCAAGGAACTCTGAGCGGGCAGGGAGAAATTCCAGTCAATATTGCCAATTTCTCTGGCAATCTCCTGGCACAGTATGTCAACGGTACGGTCGATATTCGAGGGACGGTTGGCTATCAAGCAGAGAAGTTTAGCGGTGAAGTGACGTTGCTCGTTACCGACCGGGAGACGGCTCGAAATGTGGCAGCGAATCAGTTAGGACCCGAAGCGATCGCGCAATCTGTCCAAGACGCAGCCGGAGGTGGTGAGGCTGGTGGAGAACCTCGTCCCGGACCTCGTGCCGTTGCTGGTTTTGGCACACTCAACTTTGCCTTCACTGAATGGATGACGGGCAGAGCACAGGTAATTATCGACAACGAGGGACACATCACTGTCGTTGGCGAAATTGCCCCTCCTGCCGAAATTGAGCTATTCCCGCAACGTGACTACATCTACGACCTCTTTACCGTCGAAGTCCGTACACTATACGGTGTTCCGCTGGTGGGTAATGTCTTCCTGTTTGCCAATATCGGGATGCAAGCCCTAGCGAAGTTAGGACCAGGCAAGATTTATAACATTGTCGTCCAAGGCACGTATTCTACCGATCCCAACGTTCTTCAGAATTACTCGTTGCAGGCAAGTCTGAATATCTCTGCCTTTGCGGGTCTGCGTTTGCGAGGAGAAGGTGGAGTCGGAGTGGAACTACTGGGACACGACATCAAAGCGGGAGTTGGCATCAACGCCTTAGCAGGCATCCGGGGTTATGTAGAAGCTACCCCTACCATCGGCTACCGCGAAACTGCCGATCCTCAAGAGGGGCGACAAGGGGAGTACTTCATCCACGGACACATGGAACTGGCCGCTCAACCCTTCTTGGGATTGAGCGGCGATCTCTTCGTTGAACTGGATAGCCCCTGGTGGTCACCTGCTCCTGATGAAACCTGGACGTGGCCTATGGGTCAGCTAGAGTACCCGCTTCCCGGTGAATTTGGCATTGGAGCCGACGTGGATTACGTCATCGGTTCTGGAGAACTCCCCGAAATTCAGATGGGCGAAGTGAACTTTGATTCCAGTAAGTTCATGACTGACTTGCTGAACGACCACGTCCCGCCTCGACAAAGTACCGACCAAGAGCATCAGGGTGAATGGCAGGAAGACGAAACCACAGGCGGAACCGCTGAACCCACTACCACTAGCCAAGGTACTGCTCCCACCACCGAACCTGCACAAGGACAGCAACAACCTGGTGAGGGCGAAGTACCCGCACCTAATGTGATGCAAAGGTGGGGGCAGGGTATGCAGGCAGTGGGCGAACTCGCACAGCGATCGCAACGTGACCCCTTTACCCGTGCTGAAATCGATGCAGAGCTTGAACGGATCAAACAGCAATACGGTTTCAATGTCTTGCGTGCTGAACCAATTGGAGAAGACTGGGGCATCGTTGCGGAGATGAACCCTACAAAACGTAGGAACGATCCACCCAAGGTTGAAGGCGAGAGTACCCAAGCTGAGGAAACCACGGGTGAAGATACTGACCAATTTGGTGTCGGTCGCTCCGAGATTGAGCGACGCTTTAGACACCGAATGGATGAAACCTATGTCTTTGTACTGTTCAACGAGACATGGAATGTACGACGGGGACGCGGAACCGCCTCAGGGGCAGGCAGCAAGCAGCAAGTCAGGTTGATTTCCAGGGGACAAGGTAGCTATAGCTTGGAAGAGGTAGAAACCTCTGAAGAAGCAGATGCAAGGCAGGCACACGAAGAAATCCTGAGGAGAAGACCAGCTTATGTTCCCTATCTTAAAGGTCATGGTGATTATACAGCTGGACACGCTGATCAAAACTTCTTGCCAGCAGAACGAGATGCTGTTGATGAAATTGGTTATCGCACAGGCGATCACAGCAACCCCAGTATCAAGCATCCTGGAACTACGGGTATAGATTCGGCAACTCAATCTGGTAAGGCTGGTAAGCCAAACTGGATTCCCGATCATCAACCTCCCGATACTCTGGAAGAGGGAGGTGCAAGTTTAACCTACCGCTTCTATCCCCATTCCCAACAATCTGCAAGAACACAAGGTGGAATGGTTCGCGTTTACAAAATGTGGATGCAAGAAATTCGCCAGCGCGGCGAAGATGATTGGTCAAAAGGTGTGAAGAGTGAATGGTTCTGGTAGCGATCGCACAATGGAGAAAACACGATGAATTGCAAAGCTGATTTGCTCGCACAGTTAGATGCGGCAGCAGAGAATTTTGAGTTTCCACTATGGGAATGCGGTGAAGAAAATGCTGTTGTGGGTATAATGCGTGCGTCGGGCTTTAATACCAGTGAAGGTATGGCACTGGTTTTTGAAGATTTTGAATACTCAACCAAAGAGGGGTTTATTCAATCGTTGGCTTACTGTATTCCCACCTTCCTGATTTCAACCTGGGTACACGTAGGGGAATCTGTTCAGATTAATGTACGTCTCTCTGAAGCAGGTAAGTTACCCTTTGACTTTGGCACTATTGAGGTAACAAGCCGGGGACGTGTATTCCCTATTTCTCTTGAAAAAGAAGAGTTAATTTCTAGCGATTATTTAGAGCCTGAAGCCAAGGAACTTACCCCGGAAGCAATATTGCTCCAGATTTGCAAAACAGTCCCTCGAGAATGGCTGTTTTCTGAACCCGATCATCTCAAACAAATCTTTGGCATGAGTGAAGAGGCTCAGCGGTTGTTTGTGATTGAGGAATGGCAGCACCCTTCATTTGAGGATTTGTACGCCGAACAGATGAAGCCAAGCCAAATGCCAGATATTTTGGCAATGGTTGAAGCTCTATGTTCAGGAAATCCATCCCCAAATTTAACGGGAACTGCTAACACTTCATGGCAGGTGCAGTGTAAAAAAATAGACTCTTAATTTTGTTCTACGGTACTTGTTGTCACGCATCGATTTATAGGCTTTCCACAAGTCTATGCTCACTTCCTCTAACCGAATGAACGTTTCGCGATCGCTCTGAGTTAGCAGCAGTTTGTACCGTTTTTCTCTCGGGTGTAGACGAGAATGTAAACAATATTGCTCGGATTGTATCTAAGCGTGACCTGGTAGCCTTCGTAAAGATACCGAACCAGTTTCCTGTCATACTCCTTATAGACTACACACGCCTTCTTCTCAGGATTCTTTGGGCGCTCCTGCAAGGAACCTCCCTTAAAACCCAGCACCAGTGCTGCAAATTCAGTCTTGAGTCCTAAAAATGATCTCTCGACCACTCCACCCTGCTCAGTGTAGAGTCGAAGGCGCATCTTGAAGCCTAAATCGGTAGCAATGTGTCTTAGATGTGAAGATAAACAATGCCAAAAGGCTGAAAGCTCTTCTCTATAAAGCTTTCAGCCTCTATATAATCTTGACACTAAATGTTTAAACTAGACAAATATCTCTTTAATGGACATGACTAATTATTTGTCGTTAGTGGTAGATTGAGGTCTTTAATTCTTACCTTTTGAAGTTCTATTACTCGAAAACGGACAAAGGGATGAGAATTCAAGGAATTGGATTAGAATTTAATTAATATAGAGAAGCTGAAAGAGCGATCGCTTCAAGGCTGCAAGGAGTGAGTACTATGGAAAGCACAAATCCTTCTGATGCAGTCAAGCCGTTATCAATTCAACGAGACCGTGAAACTGAAGAAGTTTTGTTGGCAGATCTCGTTGGAACCGAAAATGCGGATCCGATTTTTGAGGAATTGGTTGACCGCGAGACTGGCATGGGAGTCATCCTGAAGCGGTTGAGAATTCCTCCGAACTTCGGTGCTGGTGTAACGGGTGGCGATCTTGATGATGACTGGTACCAGGCAGAAGTAGTAGGAGAAGAAGCAGTTGGGGGACAAAATCCTACCCCCGACCAAAATGTGACGGAGGATTTACTTCATTCAATGGGGATTGCTTCAGCTGATTGCCTCCCAGTGCAAACGCTGAAAAATTTTAAGCAGCGAGATCTCAAGCGCTGGGAACTCGACCCCGAATCTTCAGAAGATTACCTGGATCACTGTGAATAAACGAAAGAAAAGTCAACGGAAGTGTGAAATAATCTGATGTGCATTGAAATTGGGTATCCCCCGTTGCCTGTTCCCTATTCTCTGTTCCCTTTGAGGAATTCAGGTATCTCAATCTAAATGCTGAACAGCTTAGAATTGGCGTATCAGCAGAATAATCGCTGATGCAACTGACGGTCTACCCTGTTCGCTCCAACCCCTTTATGCTTGGGGTTGTAAAAGGCAGGACTTTAACTTTTGGGAGTGGGAGGTTTTATGGATGACACGGCGATCCTATCCCCTGCACAAGTAGAAACCCTCGAAACCAGCCCACTACTGCCCCTGCGCAACATGGTGTTGCTGCCTGGTATTACACTACCTGTAGTAGCAGGCCGACCTCGTTCTATCGCGGTTGCAGAGACGACGGTGCTGACTCCGCACAAGCAGTTGATTATCGCAACAATTCGTCCGGAGGCTGCCAAACGACTGGAAGAAGACGAGAATGCTGAAATTGAGCGCTTAGAGGAGCTTTATTCCATAGCTACCCTGGCCGTTGTGCAACGGATGTTGCGATTACCCTTCGGACCAATTCAGTTAGTTATTCAAGGTCAAGAGCGAGTCCAAATCGAGCAACTGTTGAAGCTCGATCCAATCTACGAAGTAACCTTTCGACGGTTGCCAAAAGTCACGATAGAGGCAGCCCAAACAGCAGGCACTCAACAGCAGACGCTGGATGCTTTGACCAGCGCCATTGAATCGCTCTGGCGAGAAACTGCCTCTCTGAGTCCAAACTTTCCCGAAGAGGTTTTGGCAGTCTTATTAAATAGTGACGATCCAGCAGAGTTGGCTTATCAGACTTCCATCCTCCTCCAACAAGACGTCCCTCAAATGCAGGCAGTGCTGGAGCAAGAAAACCTGGAACAGCTTCTGCGTCAGGTACTGGCAGAGTTGCAAAAGGAGATAGAAGTCCAGCGCCTGCGGAGTGAAATTATGGGGGCGACGAAAAAGGAGATTGACCAACAGCAACGGGAATTTCTCTTGCGGGAGCAACTCAAGAAAATCCAAGAGGAATTAGGGGAAATCGAGCCAGAACGCAAAGAAATTGAGGAGTTGCGATCGCGAATGACAGTGGCTGGATTGCCGGACGTTGCCCAGAAGCAAGCCAAACGGGAATTAGCTCGTCTAGAGCGCATTGGTAACACTTCAGCAGAAGGAGGTGTGATTCGCACTTACCTCGACTGGCTGTTGGAGATGCCCTGGAACACAATGGTACAGGACAATCTCGATCTGCAAAATGCCAGGGAAGTCCTGGATGCCGACCATCACGGTCTGACGAAGGTTAAAGATAATATTATTGAACACCTGGCAACCTTTAAGCTCAAACAAATCGCTCAAGCCGCTCACTCTCAAGAGGTGACGGACGTGGAACAGCCTTTGCCGGGTAAGCTGCCAGATGTGGAGAATAGTCCTGTATCCCCATGCCCTCGTGTTTCCGTGTCTTCAGGCGAGAGCTACACCGTCGGTACGGTAATCTGTTTCGCTGGACCTCCAGGAGTGGGAAAAACCAGCCTGGGGCGCTCCATTGCTCGTGCTTTGGGTCGTCCCTTCGAGCGAGTTAGTCTGGGTGGACTGCGGGATGAAGCCGAACTGCGAGGACACCGCCGAACTTATATTGGAGCGATGCCGGGACGAATCGTGCAAGCACTACACCGAGTGGGGGTGAAGAACCCGGTAATTATGCTCGATGAGCTGGATAAAGTGGGGATGGACTATCGCGGCGATCCTGCCTCCGTCTTGCTAGAAATCCTCGACCCCCAGCAAAACCATAGCTTCCGCGACCTCTACTTGGATCTAGACTTTGATCTGTCCCAAGTGATGTTCATTGGAACCGCGAATGATTTATCTCGCATTCCCCCACCGTTGCTGGATCGGTTGGAGATTATTGAGCTCTCAGGGTATTCTGAGCAGGAAAAACTCGCGATCGCTCAAAAATACCTGTTGCCCCGTCAGCTAGAGAAGGCAGGACTGCCAGCAGACGCCGTGCAACTGCCCGAGGAGATGCTGCGCCTGGTGATTGAATACTATACCCGCGAGGCAGGAGTTCGCCGACTGGAGCAACAACTGGGTGTCCTGTGCCGTAAAGTTGC